>JBBSVF010000215.1:0-5498 GCA_038233745.1 Gemmatimonadales bacterium | reverse complement strand
CCGTTGCGGGTCGTTGGGCCCAGAGGGACGAGCGTGCCGGTGCGCAGGACACCGTAGGACGCCGCCCCACCCTGGAGAGGAGCCGCGCCAAAGTTCTCCGTTGTGAGGAGCTGGCCACGTTGCGTGAAGGTAAAGCCGAACGGCCCATTTCCGGTCGTCTCGTTGACGATGGGGCCGCTCGCCAGCCCGGTCCCGCGGTCGACGACGTACGTATCGATCCTGTCGGCCTGCCGCTGCGTGACGACGAGTACGTCGCCCGAGGGCGTGAACGAGATCTGCGCACATCCCGACTTCGCGCCCCCGCTGACTGGTCTCGTCGAGCCTGCGATCGGTGCGAGCTGCCCGCCGGAGCTCAGACGGAAGCCCGAGATGCTGGGCGTACCACCACTGCAGTTGGAGGCGCCGCCGTTCAACACGTAGAGCGTGTTGTCGTGGACCGTGACGCTGATCGGATGGTCGCCGCCCGACGGCTCGACGTCAACCAGTTCTAACCCGTCGTTCGTGCGACGGAAGACGGAGATGGAATTACTGCCCGCGTTGTTCGCGTAGAGAAACTTGGTGCTCCCATTCAGGTTGTTCGGCGACTGCTCGCCCAGAATCGACCCGTTCGCCGAGTTCTCGAACGTACCACTGCCGCGTCCGCCGGTCGGTACTGAGCCGCGGGGTGTGAGGAGGCCGTCAGACCCGCGATCGAGGATGACGATCGCGTTGTTCGTGCCATCGTTCGTCATCGCGTACACGTTGCCCGGCGAGCCGGAGGACGATGAGAGCGCGGGGCCCGCGTCAGGGCGCGGTGCGGTAGCGTCGTTCGAGTCGGCACATGCGGCGAGTGACACGGACGCCAGCAGAAGCGGACTGAGGTGTCGTTGCACGGGATTCATCACCGGTTGGGAACGTCAAGCGTGACTTGGTCACGTGGTGACAATGCAAGAAAGTCCCCAGGCGGCGGCGCGATGTTCTGAACCGTTCAAGGCTTTACGGTAAGCCCACATGCGCGCCATCATCATCCCGGTTGACGCCGGCGCGGGGAGTTCCACGGAACGTTTGTTCCGGTTCATCGCACTGCCGGAGGAACAGCGGCTATGCTCGGTTGGCCCTGCGCGATGTAACAGCGTGAAGCGACGGACAGTTCGGCGCGCGCGACTTTCGTTCTGATACGGCGCAGGTGGATCCATTGTCTTGACAAGGAAGCCACCGATGCCGATGAGTCGCTTCGTGTGAACTCCGCACGGCGCGAGTCGCGCCACGACACTGTGGCTCGCCAAAATACAACGTATGGCCCTGGTCGTCGTGGACGGCGAACTCGCGAGTTCCTCACGGGGTCGAGCTCACCTCTTTCGCCAGTCGCACGCCGGCGGCGAAAATGAGCAACAGCCCGGCGGCGAATGCCTGGTCGAGCTTTAGGCACCGCGGACCATCGTGCGACCAGAGAGTCCTCATTCTGCAGCTCTAGAGCTGTTCGGTGACTCGCGATCACCGATTGAGCTGCAAAGATGCGGGTTACGCAACAGAACTTTTCACGTCGCCAGCCTGCTTCGCACGTTTATCCTCCGTCGGGGCGACAAGTCCGGGAACTCATCCGGAGGTTTACCATCGTCTCGTAGCCCGTACCGAGTACCCGTACTGAGTACCAGGTACTCGGCGTTACGGCGAGCGCGTCCCCGGAGCCGGCCGACGGGTCTCGGTACCAAGTACCAGGTACAGCAGTCTGGCTGGCACATACTCGTACCTTGTACTCAGTACTCTGTACCGGGTACGGAGTATCTGCCTGCCAGACTCAAGTACTTCGTACTCTGTACGAGACTTCAGGCAATATCCGGGGGAGTCGACCGCTGGCCTTCCCTGCGCTCTCGTACCCGGTACCGAGTACCGGTACCCCGTACGAAGTACACGGTACGAGGTACCCGAGCGACGCGACGAGCACGGCGATGGCTCCCCGGGGCCGGCCCACAGGTTTCAGTACCAAGTACCAGGTACTCCAGTCTGGCTGGCTTGACACGCGTGCGCTCGCCCCGTTTATCCGTCACGAAGGCGCGGCCTCCGCGCGTCACTCTCCCCACGACCCTCCGAGGTGCCATGCGTCGCCTTCCTGCCATTGCGCTGCTGCTTGCTGCCACGCTCGCTCCAGCGCCGCTCGCCGCCCAGCGCGCGCCGTTCGACGTCACCGAGACCACCATCGCCGACATCCATGCGGCGTTCCGAATCCGGTCGCTCACCTGCCGCGCCCTGGTGCAGCGCTACCTCGATCGCATCGCCGCGTACGACAAACGCGGACCAGCCATCAATGCGCTGATCACGCTGAACCCACAGGCCCTCGCCATCGCCGACTCGCTCGACCGCCGGTACGCGCGCGAAGGGCCCGTCGGTGCGCTGCACTGCATCCCGATGATCGTGAAGGACAACTTCGAGACCAGCGACCTCCAGACCACGTCCGGATCGCTGGCGCTCCAAGGCTGGATTCCGCAGCAGGACGCCACGATGGTCGCCCGCATTCGCGCGGCCGGCGCCATCGTGCTCGCCAAGAGCAACATGGCCGAGTGGGCGTTCACGCCGTATGAGACCGTGAGCTCGATCCTGCCCGGGTACACGAAGAATCCATATGCGCTCGACCGCGTGACCGCGGGCTCGAGTGGCGGTACCGCCGCTGCCGTCGCCGCGAACGAAGGCGAAGTGGGACTCGGCACCGACACGGGCAACTCCATTCGCGGTCCGTCATCGCACAACGCGCTCGTCGGCATTCGGTCGACGATGGGACTCACGTCGCGCGCCGGCGTGGCACCGCTGAATAATGGCGCCGACATCGCGGGGCCGATGGCGCGCAGCGTGGCCGATGCGGTGGCGGTGTTTCAGGTGGTGGCCGGCGAAGATCCCGCCGATCCCGTCACGGCGGCGAGCCGCGGCCATCGTGAGGCGGATTACACAACGTTCGTGAAGGCCGGCGGCCTGCGTGGCGCGCGCATCGGGATCCTGCGGCAGGCGTACGAGCGGCCGTCCGCAGACAGCGAGGTGGTGCGCGTGTTTCTCCGCGCGGTGGCCGACCTCCGGCGCGCCGGCGCCGTGATCGTGGACCCGGCGGGCATCGATTCACTCAACGTCGTCACGCGGTCGGGCGGCGGGGCATGCAATCCGTTCAAGTACGATCTCGAGCGCTATCTCGCGGCGCGCGGGCAGAATGCGCCGATCCACACCATCCGGGAGGTGCTCCGGAGCGGGAAGTATCATCCGTCCGTGCAGTTGCGGTTGCAGGCGGCTGACACGGTATCCGTGCCGCCCGAGGATGCGCCGGGCTGCCAGGCGCGCGAAGTCATGCGCGACCGGTTCCGCTCGGCAGTGACGGCGATGATGGACTCCCTGCACGTCGATGCGCTGGTGTATCCCACCTGGAGCAACCCACCGCGACTGATCGGCGACCTCAACACGCCGGCCGGCGACAACAGTCAGCTCTTCGCGCCTACGACCGGCTTCCCCACGATCACGGTGCCGATGGGCTACACCCGCAACAACACCCTGCCGGCAGGAATCTCGTTCTTCGGCCGCCCGTGGAGCGAGGGCACGCTGATCACGCTCGCGTATGGCTACGAGCAGGCGACGCACCATCGACGTGCGCCAGCTACCGCACCGCGACTCCGGCGGTGAGGGCGGCGTGACCAGCGTGGACCGGGCGCTTCAGCGCCCGGTTGTTCGCAGCCCGTCGCCGCGCGCAAAGAACCCGGGCAGTGACACCGGCACCGCGCCCGTGATCGGCGCGGTGCCGGCCAGTGCGCGAGCCGCCGCCCGCTCGAGCACATCCGCCACGCCGTAGGTCACCATGTAGGTCCCCACCGCCGGAAACTGGCGAATGAGGTAGGGATTGCCGAACGATACCACGGCAACCGTCTCCTTCCTCGCCAGCGCGTCGATCCATGATGCCACGGTCTCCGGCACCGCCACCCGCCCCTCACCCTCGATCCGCCGCACGTAGGTAGCCACGATTACCCGATCCGCGCCGCGCACCGCAGCGGCGATCGAATCCAGCTCCGCGCGCGAGACATCCGGCCGGATCGTGAAGGTCTGAACGCGACCATATGCGCTTCGCACCTCCGCGGCAAACACCTTGCCCGCCCGCAGCTCGCTCGTCGGCATGTACTGCACGAGCGCAGTGCGACCGGTCCGCGCACCCACCACTGACTGTCGATCCCGCAGCAGCGTGATCGCGCGCTCCGCCACCGACGCGGCCAGCGCGCGATGCGCCGGCGAACCGACCACGTCGCGCAGCGTGTCGAGCGACACGATCGGATGCGCCGCCGCGTCCGACCGCACCTTCAGCGCCAGGATGCGTCGCACCGCCGAGTCGATGCGCGCGCGCGTGATCGCCCCGCGCTCCACCGCCGCGACCAGCGCATTCACCGCGTCGGTCGGATTCGTGGGCTTGAGCAGGATATCCGCACCCGCCTGCTCCGCCAACACCGAGCTCTCCGCGGTCGTGTAGCCCTTGCCGATGCCGCCCATCGTCATCGCATCGGTGATCGCCAGCCCCGTGAAGTGCAACGAATCGCGCAGCAGGCCGGTGATGATCCGCGGCGCGAGCGTCGCCGGCGTCGTGCTGTCTCCCTGCACCGCCGGCAGCGCGATGTGCGCCGTCATCACCATGCCGACACCGGCATCGATGCCCGCCGCAAAGGGCACCAGCTCCACGGAATCGAGCCGCGCCAACGATGACCCCACGATCGGGAGGCGCGCATGCGAGTCGACATCCGTGTCGCCATGGCCAGGGAAGTGCTTGAGCGTAGCGATCACCCCGGCGTCCTGCGTCCCCCTCACGAACGCCGCCGACAGCGCCGCCACCGCCTTCGGATCCTCGCCGAAGGAACGCGTGTTGATCACCGGGTTCGACGGGTTGTTGTTGACATCCACCACCGGCGCAAAGTTCATCCTGATGCCCACCGCCTTGGCCTCTTCGGCGATCGCGCGCCCCACGTCGTACGCATCCTGCACGCGCCCCGTCGCGCCGATGGCCATCGCGTTCGGGAAGACCGTCGCGCCGCCCCCGTCAAGAAGGTAGTGCGAGAATACCCCGCCCTCGAGACGCCCGAGGTTGGGCTCCAGATCAGACCCCACGAGCAGCGGCACCTTGGCCGCACGCTGGAGCGCGTTGATCTTCGCCGCTACCTCGATGGGTGACCCGAGTGACATTGTCACGCTACCGACGTGGTCGTCGCGCACCCAGCGGAGCAGCTCGGCGAAACTGGAATCGCGCGTGTTCGTGTAATCGCCGAGCGCCCAGACCTGTACCATCTGCCCCACGCGCTCGCGCAGTGTGAGCGACGCAAGCGTGCGCTCCACCCACGCCCGCTGCGCGTCGGTGAGGGGAGTGCGCGGATCGATCGGGCCCGCCGCGGCGGGTGCGTCCGGAACGGGATCCGTCGCGCGCGCGGCAGTACGCACAGTCTCCGTCGACGGCGTCGTCGCGCGCGTCGCACCCGCCGCAACAGCGATCTCGAACAGCACGGGCCGGTGAT
>JBBSVF010000214.1:0-5498 GCA_038233745.1 Gemmatimonadales bacterium | reverse complement strand
GTCGCCGGGTTGTTCGTCGATCCGGCGCGCGTGGCCGCGGCCTACCTCGTCGCGTACATGTCCTGTCTCGCGATCGTCCTCGGCACGCTGGCAATGATCATGATCGCCCACCTTACCGCGGCAACATGGTTTGTCGTGCTGTGGCGGCAGGCCGAGCAGGTGACGGCGACGATGCCGATGTTCGCCGTGCTCGTGATACCACTACTCCTGTCGGTCCGTCTGCTGTATCCCTGGGCGCAGCGGGATGCTGCACTCGCCGCATCGGTGCGCGCGGCAATCGATGCAAAAGCCGCGTACCTGAACATCCCCTTCTTCGTCGTTCGCGCCGCGGTCTATCTCGCCGTCTGGATCGGGCTTGCCGAGTTGCTGCGGCGCGCGTCGCTGGCGCAGGACGGTGGTACGTCTGCGCCACTCGAACGCCGCATCCGCACTGTCAGCGCCACGGGTCTGCTCGCGTTCGCGCTCACGGTGAGCTTCGCCGCGTTCGACTGGACCATGTCGCTCACGCCGGCCTGGTACTCCACCATCTACGGCGTGAACTATTTCGCCGGCGGCATGGTGGGAGCACTTGCGCTGTTGGCGGTGCTCGCCGCACGCGCACGGTGGGGGGACGAGCTGCCGTACTCCGTGGGGGCAGATCACTTTCATGCGCTGGCCAAGCTGCTGTTGACCTTTGTGCTCTTCTGGGTCTACATCGGCTTTTCGCAGCTGATCGTCATCTGGAGTGCGGAGGTACCCGCGGAGCGAACATGGCATGTGGCTCGCATGCGGGGCGGCTGGGCGATCCTGGGTGCGATCGTCGTCGCCGGACATTTTGCGCTTCCGTTCTGCGCGCTGCTCGTTCGCGCGCTCAAACGCAGTCCCGTCGCGATGGCGTGCATCGGCGGTTGGCTCCTGTTGATGCACTATCTCGACGTCTATTGGATCGTCATGCCCGATGCACCGTCCAGTGCGCGGTGGGGCTTCGTCCTCGATGCGGGCGCGTTGATGCTGGTTGCCGGCCTGGCCTCGGCCACGTGGTCCGTTCGTCGCGTGGAGGAGCCGACGATTCCTGCCGGCGATCCCAACCTCACGGCGTCGCTCGAGTACGCAACGGAGTAGGCAATGCCACTGAACCTTCGACGCGCGATCACGGCGGGAATCGTCGGGTACATCCTCGTGGTTGCCGTCGTGGCAGTTGCGGGCCGCCTCTCGGGCTCGGACGCCGATCTCTGTGCGCTGGCGGGCGCGCTCGTCACCGGTCGGGACGACTCGGTCGCCTGGCTCACAGGCTGTGCGGTGCAGCTGCTCGTGGCCGTCGTCGCCGCGTTGGCCTACGCGGCCATCTTTGAATGGATCACGCGTCGCGCCGGCGCGTTGATCGGTCTGGCCATCGGCGTCCCTCACGCGGTGGCCGCCGGCCTCGCCGTCGGGTTTCTTCCGGCGGCGCCCCTGATCGGGCTCGGCATCACGCCTCCGGGCGCATTTCTCGAGTATCGCGGCGGGTGGGTGGTCGCGGCGTTCGTGTTGGCGCATCTGATGTTCGGCACGATCGCGGGCGTGCTGTACGGGCCAGTGCGGCACGTCGCCCCCGCTGGCGAGGCGATCTGGCGTGACGTCACGCATACTGGCTCGTGACTGCTCTGGCGCGCGGTGTGGCTGTGCCGGGGCTGGAAGGCGGCGAGATCGCGATGCTCTTCCGGATCGCCATGATGGGCAAGCTCCCGTACACCGCGCTGCGCGACGGTGCTTGCTCGCACCCCACACTTGCGGAGCCGCTCAACATGTTCTTCACGGGCATGGACCGCGATAGCGCGGATGCCAGATGACGGGTGCGGCAACCGAGCCGTCGCATGAGGCGGGTGCGTCGCCGTCTGCACCGGCGGCGCTTGTGGCCAGCGGTGTCGTTCACGCGTTCGGCGGCGCGACGCCAGCGCTCGCGCTCGATGGCATAGACCTCGAAGTGCCCGCCGGCGCGTGCGTGGCGCTCGTCGGCGAGAGCGGCTCCGGCAAGACGACGCTGCTCCGATGCTTCAACCGCATTGTTGCGCCACAGGGGGGCGTCGTCACCGTCGAGGGGCGCGACGTGCGAGACGTGTCCGTCGAGACGCTGCGTCGCACGATGGGGTATGTGCCGCAGGACGGAGGGCTCCTCCCCCACTGGACGGTGCGACGGAACGTCGAGCTTGTGCCGCGGCTGCTCGGCATGGACGACGTGACGGCCCGCGCGGACGAGGCACTCGCGCTCGCCGGTCTCCCTTCGCCGACGTATGGACTGCGCTATCCGCACGAACTCTCCGGTGGACAGCGACAGCGAGTGGCACTCGCCAGAGCCGTCGCTGCGCGCCCGCCCGCGATCCTGCTGGACGAACCATTCGGCGCACTGGACGCGATCTCGCGCGCCGATCTGCAGACCGCCTTCGAGGAGGTGCGGCGTGCGACTGGCGCAACGACGCTGCTCGTGACGCACGATCTCGTCGAAGCGGCCAGGCTCGGCGACTCGATCGTCGTCATGCGAGCCGGCCGAGTGGAGCAGCGCGGCGCATTCTCCGTGCTGCGCGATGATCCAGCCACTCCCTACGTGAAAGCACTCGTGGAACGCACGCTGGCCGGACACGCACGACTCGAGGAGAGCAGGTGAATCGCCTCGCCGCTCTCGTGTCGCGCGTCGGCTTCCTCGCCGCGGGTGTCATGGCCTTCGTGCCGCCTGCGGAGGCGCAGCGGGCCACAGCGGGCGCGTCGGCACCTGCGGTTGCCGTCGCGTCCAAGCCGTTCGGCGAGTCCTATCTGCTGTGCGAACTCTTCGCACAGTTGCTGGAATCGCGCGGTATCGCCGTGGAGCGGCGGCCTGGGCTCGGCGCGACTGAGGTGGCATTCGGTGCCATCCGCTCCGGCGATATCGACGTGTACCCGGAGTACACTGGCACCGGCCTGCTCGCCATCCTGCACGACTCCCTGCCGGACTCGCTCGCCCGCAGCCCCACGGCGGTCTTTGCGCACGTGGCGCGGATCACCAGCGAGCGCTACGGAGCACGGTGGTTGCCGCCGCTGGGTTTCGAGAACACGTATGCCATCGCGGTGCGTCACAACACGGCTGCACGCTACGCGCTGCACACGCTCTCCGACCTCGCGCGCGCGGCACCGGTGCTCACGGGCGGGCTTACGGCCGACTTCATCGGCCGTCCCGACGGGCTCGCGGGCCTGCAACGCGCGTACGGCTTCGAGCCGCGCGCTGTGAAGCCGCTCGCGTCGGCGCTCAAGTACCAGGCGCTCTCTGCCGGCGCCGTGGATTTCATCGATGGGTACTCCACCGACGGGCTGCTCGCGAAGTACGACCTCGTGGTGCTGGTCGACGACCGCCGCTTCGTCCCGCCGTACGAGGCGGCGGCACTCATCGGTGCACGGCTCGCGCGCGACCGGCCCGACGCCGTGGCGGCGCTCACGCTGCTGAGCGGCCGGCTGGACGAGACCATGATGCGGCGCGCGAACCGCCGCGTCGAAGTGGACGGCGAGGACGTGCGGCTGGTCGCGCGCGACCTTCTCGGCGCCATCGGCCTCTCGGGCGGTTCGCATCGCGCTGAGGTTGTGTCGCCGAGTCGCACGGCGGGGCTCGGTGCCTATCTGTGGGGTCACCGGGCGACGCTCGGGCGCCTCACGCTGCAACACCTGCTGCTGGTCGGCATGGCGCTCGCGCTCGCCATCGTCGTCGCGGTGCCGCTCGGCCTCACGCTCGAACGCGCGCGGAGCGGGGCGGAATCGGTACTCGGTGCGCTGGGTGTGCTGCAGACGATTCCGAGCATCGCGCTGCTCGCCTTCATGATCCCGCTATTCGGTGTCGGTGTGCGGCCCGCGCTCGTGGCGCTCTGGCTGTACGCCCTCTACCCGATCGCCCGCGGAACCTACGTTGGCGTCACGGATGCGGACCCGCGGGCGGTGGAGGCTGCGGAGGCACTGGGAATGACGGCGCGCCAGCGACTGCTTCAGGTGCGGCTCCCGCTCGCTGCTCCGGTTATCATGGCGGGTGTGCGCACGGCGGCGGTGATCACCGTGGGCGCGGCAACGCTCGCGGCGTTCATTGGCGCGGGCGGGCTCGGTGAGCCGATCGTCACCGGTCTCGCGCTCGCCGACACCCGGCTGGTGCTGTCTGGCGCACTGCCAGCCGCGGCGCTCGCGCTGCTGCTGGATGGTGCGCTGGGGATCGTGGCGCGGCTGGTTACACCAGCGCATCGACGTCGCCCGGCTGCGTCGCCCGGCGTGCGCTGACACACCATGTAGCTGACGGCGTCACAATACGCATTGCCCCGATGGCAACACCCGTGCACCGGCGGGAAGCATGCAACTTGATCTCCGCTCGCAATCACTCTGGCGGAGCGTCCTGCCGCTTGCGGCGGCGCTGGCGCTCGGCCTCGGCACGCTGAGCATCCTGCGATACCTCGCTCACCCGCTGGCCCTGCTCGTCCTCGCCATCTCGGTCGCTGAGGCGTTGTCGCCGCTCGTGTCGCGTCTCGAGCGTTTCGTGCGTCGCGGGTTCGCCGTGGGCATCGTGTACCTGGCGGTCACCGCGGTGTTCGCGGGACTCGCCTGGTCCATCGTCCCGACCGTGCTGTCGCAGGGCGAGCAACTCGTGCAGGCCGCCCCGGCGCTCACGGAGCGCGTCCGCGTCTGGATCGGACAGCAGAACAGCGCCCTGGGCTTCCAGATCTCCACGCTCTTCGACTCGCTGCCATCCCACCTCGGCTCGTTCCTCGTCTGGTTGCCGCTTCGGCTGTTCCGCTCAACCCTCCAGGCGTTGGTCGTCGTCTTCCTGTCGATCTACTGGCTGTTCGGATCGCCGGGACTACAGCGGTTCACGCTGACGCTCTTTCCGCCCGATCATCGGGCCGACGCCGGACACGTGCTGGTGCGGATGGGGCAGGCCATGGGCGGCTATGTGCGGGGAGCTGCGATCAACGCCGTGATCATGGGCGCGCTGGCCTGGCTCGGACTCAGCCTGCTGCACGTGCCGTACGCGCTCACGCTCGGTGCGCTGACGATGCTGCTCGAGCCGATCCCGCTCCTCGGGCCAATCCTCGCCGCGGTTCCCGTCGTGCTCATCGCGCTGTCCGTATCGCCGACACTCGCGCTCTATGCGCTGGGATTGTACACGGTACTGCAACAGGTGGAGGGGCAAGTGCTGACACCGAACATCATGCGCAGTCAGACGGACGTTCCGCAGACGCTCGTTCTGTTCGCCGTGCTCGCTGGTGGCGCGCTCGGGGGACTGCTCGGGGTGCTGGTGTCCATTCCGCTCGCCGCCGCGGCACGCGTATTCGTCCTGGAGGTACTCGCACCCGCGGTGCGGCGGCGAGTGGGCGCCGAGCCGGTCGGCGAATCCCCCGCGCAGCCGTCATCCTGAGCGCAGCCTCCGTCATCCTGAGCGCAGCGAAGGATCTGCAGGGGCAGTACTGCAGGCCCTTCGCTGCGCTCAGGGCGACGTGCGGAGTTTGTCATCCTGAGCGCAGCGAAGGATCTGTAGTCCT
>JBBSVF010000213.1:0-5626 GCA_038233745.1 Gemmatimonadales bacterium | reverse complement strand
TCGGACACTCATCCGTTTTCGGCGCGCGTGAGCTCGAGCGATCCTTTGAACGCGAGGTCCTCCTTCCCGTCGCCCAGGCTGTCGTCGCCGGCGCCGGGCGCGAACTGCACGTCCGGATGCGCACGCGCGAGCCTTCCCCAGAAGGTGGAGTCGGCGTCCACCTGCACTGCCTGGGTGTACGAATCGCCGATGACGAGCACGCGTCGAGTGCCGCCCGGATTGAGGCGCGCACGCAGTCCTTCGGCGGTGGTGGAGTACTGCGTGCCGAATCGCGTGTGCGCATTCACCGATGGCGCGAGCGCCCAGCCGAGCGAGTCGTCAGGCGCGTCGTACATGTTGCCATTCCAGTCCAGCAGATGCTCACGCAGTCGCACGCCTCCTTCGAGGAGCACGAGGGCAACCGCCACCGATGCGAGAACGAGCGCGATGTCGCCCGCGCCGATGCGGGGCCGCCAGCGCCACAGCTCGCGCGCCACGCCAGCGAGGGAGAGCGCCAGCAGTACCAGCACTGCGCGCAGGAGCGGACCGATGGCCACGAGGCCTCCCACCAGCCCTGCCGCCGCTGCACCGGCGAGGAGTGCGGTGACCGCCAGCACGATGGCAACAGTCGCGGCGGCACGATTGCGCTGCGTCACCTCAGAACAACGTGTAGATGAAGGGCGCGAGCACCGAACCGGCCGTGATCGCCACGAGGCCGCCGAAGAGCGCCAGCACGAGCAGCAGTGGCGCGAGCCAGAGCTTCTTTCGCACGCGCATGTAGCGCCAGAGTTCGCGCGCGATACTCACGTCAGCGCCGCTCGTCGCGCAGCCGCTCCAGGTCGCGGCGATCGCGCTTGGTTGGCCTGCCTTTCTCCTCGTACACGAACGCTGCTGGAGCCATCCGTAACTGCTCGGCAAGCCGCTCACGCGCTGCGCGACTCGCGTCGGTCTCCTCGTAGAGCTCCGCCGCGGCCGACGCAGGTCCTCGGCGTTCGGATACCGCGCGCACGAGCACGGAGTGTTGATACGGACCGATCCTGACGCTCACGAGATCGCCCGCCTGCACATTGCGCGCGGGCTTCACGCGTTCGTCGTTCACCGTCACTTTGCCGCCGGCGATACCCTCCGCGGCCAGCGACCTCGTCTTGAAGAAACGGGCGGCCCAGAGCCATTTGTCGAGACGGACCCGCCCGGGCGCGGCGCTCTGTTCGTTCTGTGGCATGCGGGGAAGTCTATCGCGGGGGATTGACGCACGGAGCACGGGCCGAGATACTTCGATATCGAATCATTCGACGCAAATGCAATGCCGACACCATACGAGGGGACTACCGAAGAGGTGCTGGCGCTCAACACCTTCATCAGGGTGACGCGGGCGCTGAACACCGTGCAAGCGCGGCTGCTGCACTCGCTGAATCGCGACT
Source organism: Gemmatimonadales bacterium (assembly GCA_038233745.1). Taxonomy (GTDB): domain Bacteria; phylum Gemmatimonadota; class Gemmatimonadetes; order Gemmatimonadales; family Gemmatimonadaceae; genus AG11. Next base: position 4,226 of record JBBSVF010000213.1, on the reverse strand, counting down.
TCGGACTCACCGAGAGTCAGTTCGGCATCCTGGAGGCGCTGTATCATCTGGGGCCGCTCTCGCAGGGTGAGCTGTGTGGCAAGATCCTGCGCAGCGGCTCGAATGTCACGACCGTGGTGGACAACCTCGAGCGCGACGGGCTCGTGCGACGCGAGCGCGATGAGCGGGACCGCCGGGTGCAGATCGTCCATATCGCCGAGCGTGGACGCGATCTCCTCTCGACGGTCCTTCCAGTGCATGTCGGCCGGATCACCGTGGTGATGAATCAGCTCACGCCGCCGGAGCAGCACGAACTCGGGCGGTTGTGCAGGAAGCTGGGGCTGGCCGCGCGCGAGCTGGCCGACTGAATTGCCCCCCTCGTCATTCTGAAGGCGCAGCGAAGAATCTGCAGTTTGTGACCACCGGGCATCGAGCCCTCCCCCGCGAGCTCGCGCCGGTCGTCGCCAATCAGGCCGGGATCAGATCGCAGTACGTGAACCGCTCTTCGCGCGTAACCACGTCGCCCGGCGTCACCGGGATGAGCGCGTTGAAGATCGGCCCACCGTGAACGAAGGTGTGGAACTCGCCGTTCTCGCCGCATGGATCCGCCGTGGCCGGCAGGTCGGCGAGGAGCGTCCGGTCGAAGAGGCGGCCGGCGAAGCTCGGATCGAGCTGCGTGTTATCGACGCAGACGAGAGTGGCCTGGAACCCATTGTCGATGAATGATTCGGCGAGTGCTCGCGTGGGAGTTTCCCAGAGCGGATACAGCCCGCAATAGCTGGTCGGCGCCAGTAGCGAGTCGCGATACGCCCGCACGTCCTGCAGATAGAGATCGCCGAACGCTATAAGACTCACGTCAGGCTGCTGCGCGCCGAGCACGCCGAGTGCGCGCAGGAATGCGCGCTGGTACGCGTCGTGGGACGACTTGGGCTCGAGTGTCACCTCGATGAGCGGCAGCCCCAGCGAGGCCGCCTGGCGTTCCAGCAGTGACCGGCGCACACCGTGAATGCTCACACGGTCGTATCCCCTGGTCACACTCGTGAGCAGCGCCGTCACCTCGTACTCGGTGCCGGCGCGCAGGCGCTGGAGTGTGAGCGAGCTATCCTTGCCTCCACTCCAGCTCAGCGCAACAGAGCGTCGGGCCGTGGGAGGGGTCACAGGATGGATGCGAGAGTGGATGTCGGCATGCGCGAGGTTCCGGATGAGTGGGAACTACCTCGGCACTGGCCGACGGTTGTATCCGGCGAGAATCGAGAGCAGGCGATCATGCGGCAGTGCGTGCACCCGGACATCGTCGGCACCAGTCATTGTTTCCGCGGCCAGCAGTGCGTTCACGATCGCCTCTTCCGTTGCCTGGATTGTCGCGGCGAAGAGAGGATTCATCCGCGCATTGGGCAGCGCGTTCAGCCGAGCGACTCCGGTGTCTGCGGCGGTGTGTGGATTGGCCGTGGAGAACGCGACGAAGATGTCGCCCGAGCTGTTCTCGCCGCGTCCGCCCATGCGTCCCACGCCGAGCGAGGCGCGTGTCGCGATGCGCTTGAGCTGATGCGGCAGGAGCGGGGCGTCGGTCGCGACCACGATGATGATCGAGCCCTGTCCTTCGCCCGCGTCATCTGCTGCGGGACCTGCGTGGGTGTCGGAACTCGCGCAGCGCGCCGGCCCGCTGCGCCGCGTCGTGTCGGGCGAGGCGCTGCACGGCAGCAGATCGGGAATCTCTTCTCCCACTGGCACCCCGGCGATCCGCAACTCGCGTCGCACGCCGTAGTTGCACTGGACGAGCACTCCCACCGTGTAGCCACCAGCGGCGGCGTCGAGCCGGCGTGATGCTGTGCCGATGCCGCCCTTGAACTGGTGACACACCATGCCCGTGCCGCCGCCGACATTGCCCTCCGCTACCGGCCCTCCGCGCGCACCCTCGAGCGCGGCGACGACGTGCTGCGGCGTGACGTGAAACCCATTGATGTCATTGAGTCGCCCATCGTACGTCTCGGCCACCACCGGCAGACCCCACGGCTGCATTCCGGGACGCTTCACCTGCCACTGCAGGATCGCGTCGCGCACCACTCCCACACTGTGGGTGTTCGTGATCGCAATCGGCCCCTCGAGCAGCCCGCTCTCCTGGAGCCACGTCGTGCCCGTCATCTCGCCGTTGCCGTTCAGCGTGAACCACGCGCCAAACACCGGGTCCGCGCTCCCCTTGCCCCGTGGATGTACGACGGTGACCCCGGTGCGAACCGGCCCGCGACCCACCACCAGCGGGCCGCTGCCCGAGATGAGCGTGGTGTGTCCAACCTCCACGCCGGGAACATCCGTGATCGCGTCGAGCGGCGCGGGCGTTCCGCCGATGAGGGCGCTGATCCCGAGCTCGCGGGCGCGCGCGGAGGGCGGGGAAGCGGGTGACTGAGACTGGGCGCGCAGCGGGCCCGCGAACGGACTTGCAATCAGGAGGGACGCGGAGAGTGCCGCGAACAGGAAGGGACGGTGCCTGTTCATGTTGAATACCTGGCGGAGGGATAACTGGCGATCACAAGCCAACCTGTGCGCGCGGGGCGCCGGCGGCAACCCGTCCGGCCGTGGTATGCAGGTGCCCTGTGCATCGGCGTCGGAGTTGTTCGAGATGCGGGACAAGTACACCGCACGCATCGCTCGCCACTCACACGCACCTCCGGGCGGGGAGCGCGACACGATGATCCCGCGCGCCTCCACGGACTGGATGGCAGAGCTGTTCCGAGATGCCGGGGCCATCGTCGACGTGCAATGGCAGAGCGGGCCGGGCACGGGCTCGTGGCGGGTACAGCTCAATGCGCGCTTCGAGGATCCATGAAGGTGCAGGTCCTTCGCTTTCAGCTCAGGACGACCCGTGTCTGAGGGCGCTCATACGATGGTTCGGCGCCCGGTCTTCACGCCCAAGCTGGCGCCGGAAGGGAAACGGGATTGACTCCACCCTGCCGATCGAATAACTTACTGACCAGTCATTTACTACAGGTCATGTCAGAGTCAATTGCCGAACCCCGCTGGCGTCGCCTCCCGGAGGAACGCCCTCAGCAGATACTCGATGCCGCACTCTCGGCATTCGCGGAGCGCGGGCTGGCCGGCACCACCATCGAGCGCATCGCGCGGCTGGCGGGACTCTCCAAGGGCACGATCTACCTCTACTTCCCCAACAAGGAAGAGTTGTTTCGCGAGGTGATCCGCACGCGCGTGGTCTCGTTCATCGAGCGCGGCGAGGCCGTGATGGCAGAAACCAGCGATCCGGCACGCGCACTGGAGCTCTGGATGGAGGGCTACTGGAACTACCTCCGCGGTCCGGTCTTTCCAGCGATCCACCGTCTGGTAACCTCCGAAATGAACACCTTCCCTGACATCGCGCAGTTCTACGTCACCGAGGTGATCGAGCGCGTGCAACGGCTGGTGCGCGCCATCCTGGAGCGCGGCATGGACGCAGGAACCTTTCGTCGCATGGATCCACTTGTGGCAGCGCGGATGCTCAGTTCGCTCTTCGTGATGCACGCACTCTGGTTCCACCAGCGCAACACCTTCAAGTCGTTTGCAAGCATTCCGGATGATGTGCTCTTCGCACAGGTCCGCGATTTCTTCTTCGCCGCTCTTCGCTCCTGATTCGATGAACTGCCTTGCACTTCCCCGCGCCACGCGCGTGGGCTTCGGTCTTGTACTGCTCGTAGCGCTGCTTTCTTTCGTCGCGCGAGTCGCCGGCGCACAGCTGGCCGTGCCCGCGGACACCACCGCCGTGCTCCGGCTGAGTCTCGGCGACGCCATTCGCATGGCGTCCCAGCAGAATGCCGCCGTGGAGAGCGCTCGCGCCCGCGTGGACGCCGCCCGGTCCCGCGTTACCCAGCGCCGCGCTGACCTGCTGCCGAATGTCTCGGCGGCCGTCACCGAACGCAGCGGCACGCTGAACTCGGCAGCCGCTTTCCCGATCGACTTCCCCACGGCGCCAGGTGCGGATCCGCTCTTCGATCGCAACGGCTCCATCCTGGGCCCGCTCAACGTGTTCGACGCACGCGTGAGGGTGACGCAGTCGCTCTACGATCCCGCCGCACGTTCTCGGGTACAGGGTGCGCGTACCGCCGTGGCCGCCGCCGATGCCGACGTGGGCAGCGTGAGCGATCTCGCCGGCGCCACCGCAGCCAACGCCTACCTGGCGGTGCTGCGCTCGGACGCCGTGTACACCGCGCGTCTGGCCGACTCCACCCTCGCAGCCGATCTCCTCCGCATCGCCCAGGCGC
>JBBSVF010000212.1:0-5634 GCA_038233745.1 Gemmatimonadales bacterium | reverse complement strand
GCACTGGCCTCGCTGCCTGCGTCGCTGCGGGAGGCCTTCGTGATGAAGCACGTGGAGGGACGGTCGTACGAGGAGATGGCGGATCTGCTTGGTACTACGGTCGGGGCGCTGAAGATGCGCGTTCATCGCGCGCGTGAGGCGCTGCAGGCCCTACTCGAGGAAAAATACGCCTGATGATGTTCGACGATCTTCACTCCGATGGTCTGGGCGAAGGCCGAAAGCGTGAGCGCTCCGGCTTTCCCGAGCGTCCGCTCGCCGATCGTGAAGTGCCGCTTGGTCCGCCCAGCACCACGATCTCGTCGGCGGTGCATGCGTGGCTCGATGGGTCGACGCCGGAGCGCGACGCGCGACGCGGTGACTGGTCGCGCGACGTGGATTTCTGGAAGCGGCTCGACGAGGATCTCGCAGCGCGACGGCGTCTGCGGACGCCGGCGGGACTGCAGGCGCGGATCATGGCCGCCATTCCGCAGCACACGCCGCAGCTGATCACGCCCTGGTGGCGTCGCGAGTTCGTGGTGACGCCGTCCGGCGCGCTGGTGGCGGCGGCGACGTTGATGATCGTGGCGGCTGGGGCGACCGCGGCGTTCATGATGCGCTGATCGGGTTTGCCTGTCTGGGAGGTTGAACGACTGGCGAGGAGCCAGTCGTTTTTCAATTGTGCCGATGCGGAACCAAGGGTCGTTGCCAATCGTTGCTCCGTCATGTTCGAACATACAATGCACACCCGCGTCCACCTGGACGTGCCCCGCGCCACGGCGTTCGCCTTTTTCGCCGAGGCGGAGAATCTGGGCCGGATCACGCCGCCGGAGATGTCGTTCCGGATCCGGACGCCGCTGCCGCTCGTGATCCGCGAGGGCACGCTGATCGATTACACGATTGGCCTGCATGGCATCCCGATGCCGTGGCGGACGCTCATTCGCGAATGGCAGCCGAACGACTACTTCGTTGATGAGCAGCTGCGCGGACCGTATCGTCAGTGGATTCATCGCCACAGCTTCGCCGACGACGGTGCAGGCGGTGTGATCATCGAGGATCTGGTGCGGTACAAGCTGCCACTCCCGCCCTTCGGTGAGGTGGCGCATCCGCTGATCCGGCGGCAGCTGCGGCGGATCTTTTCATACCGCACGGAGCAGGTGCGGCTGCTGCTGGGCGACCGGCGGACGCCGAATGCGAGCGAGGAGCCGGTGTTCTCGTAACGCGAGCGTCATCGAGCGGAGCCTCGTCATCCTGAGCGGAGCGAAGGATCTGCAGGTGCAACTGCAGGCCCTTCGCTGCGCTCAGGGGCGACGGGAGGCTGCGCTCAGGGCGACGGGAGGCTGCGCTCAGGGCGACGGGAGGCTGCGCTCAGGGCGACGGGGCTACCGTTCCAATCGTTTCACCACCTCGTCCAGCTGGCGCCGCAGCTCCGTGTAGCGCGCCATCGCGTCACGCCCCACCTGCTGGTCGGCGCCGAGGCTCTCCGAGTACAGATAGGTGATGTGCGAGACCAGCCCCGGAACGCTGTAGCGGATCGGCGGCGTGAGGAGGATGGACTCGAGTGCCGCGATCTCGTTCATGCGGGCAGCGTCGCCACCGGCGGCGCGTGCGGCGCGGAGACGCGCGACGGTGCGGTAGGCATCGGTGACGAGGTCGCGGACTCGCAGGTTGTGCGCGAGTTGCGAGCGCAGCACGTCGGATGTGACGCCGTCGCGAAGGACGCGCGGGTCGGAGGCGATCGTGAACCGCTCCGTCTGCGTCGCGCCGTTCGAGGTGAGACGCACGAGGTAGCTGCCCGGCGGCACCATGGGCCCATTGCGCCCGCGCTGCGGTCCATCGGCCAGTGGACCCGGAAGCGTCATATCCCAGATGAAGCGATTCAGACCGGCGGCGGCAGGAAGCCGCGCCGTCCCCGCGCCAAGGGCGCTCGTGTCTCGCGTCGCGCCGCTGGTGAAGGAACGCAGCACGGCGCGAGTGCCCGCGTCGACGATCTCGATGGTGACAGGAGCATTAGCACTCGGCAGCCAATAGTTGATCGGCACTCCGGCAGGGAGATATTGCGGCGTGTCGTCGGTGGCACCACGGTCGCCCTCGATGCCCCCGAATCCTGATCGATAGCGATAGCGGATGGTCTCGCGGGGCTGGAAGAGCCGCGCCTCTGCCGTACCACCGGACGCGGCGAGCTGGTGCAGGGGTGACAGATCGTCGAGGATCCAGAAGCTGCGCCCCTGCGTGGAGAGCACGAGATCCTTGCGATGCACGCGGATGTCCGTGACCGGCGTAAGCGGGAGATTGAGCTGGAAGGGACGCCAGTGCGCCCCGTTGTCGAAGGAGAGGTACATGCCGAACTCGGTCCCCGCGTAAAGCAGCCCAGCTCGGCTCGGATCCTCACGAATCACGCGTGTCGGCTCGTCTGGGGCGATGCCATTTGTGATGAGCGTCCAGTGCGCCCCGTAATCCTCCGTCGTGTACAGATACGGCTTGAAATCACCGAGCAGGTAGCGGAGCACCGAGATGTAGGCCGCGCCGGGGCGGTGGGGAGATGGTTCGATGTTCTGGACGCGCCCACCCGGTGGCAGGTCGGCCGGCGTCACGCGAGTCCAGGTGCGCCCACCGTTGCGGGTGACGGACACTGGACCGTCATTCGCGCCAGCCCAGATCACGCCCTTCGCGATCGGTGATTCCCGGATGGCGTAGAGCGTGGCGTACATCTCCTCGCCGGTGACGTCGATGGTGATCGGCTCACCGGAGATCGTCGCGCGGTAGCGCGGGTCATTCGCTGTAAGGTCTGGGCTGATTGTCTCCCAGGTGACACCTTCGTCGCGCGAACGGTGAACGAACTGCGAGCCGTAATAGACGGTGTGCGGCTCGAATGGCGACACCTCCATGGGCGCGACGCGCTGGAACCGGTAGCGGAGCGCCTGATTGGGATTGCCGTACAGCGACTGTGAGCCGACCCAGTACTGCTTTTCCTGCCCGGTGCGGAGACTCATGCGGCTGAACTGGCCTTTGCAGCCGCCGTACACCGTGTCGGGATTGGTGCGGTTGGGAATGATGGGCCCTGTCTCGCAGCCGGGACCCTGCCGCCAGCTCTGGATCGGGTCGTCGAGCGACGCCGATCCGGTGGGAAGACTCGGGACGATGAGGGTGCTGTTGTCCTGCTGCGCTCCATACACGCGATACGGATACTGGTTGTCCACCGCCACCTGATAGAGCTCGGCCGTCGGCTGGTTCTGTTGCGTGCTCCAGCTCGCGCCGCCGTTCATGGTGACGTTGGCACCGCCATCGTTACTCTGGATGAAGAGCTGTCCGTTGGTGGGGCTGATCCACATGTCGTGGTTGTCGCCGTGTGGAGTGCCCATGGTGCGAAAGGTCTTTCCACCGTCGGCCGACTTGTAGAAACTCTCCGAGCCCGCATAGACGATGTCGGCATTCGTGGGATCGGCGTCGACGTTGTCGTAGTAGAACGGCCGGGTGATGAGGCCCGGGTTCGTGCTCGTGAGTGTCCAGTGATCACCAGCGTCATCGCTGCGATAGAGTCCAGAGCCCACCTTGGCTTCCACGAGTGCGTAGATGCGCAGGGGAGCGGCAGCCGAGACGGCCAGGTCGCTCTTGCCCACGACACCGGTGGGGAGTCCGCCCTCGAGGCGCGCCCAATGGTCGCCGCCGTCGGTGCTGCGGTACACGCCGTCTTCGCCGCCACCGCTGATGATCGTCCACGGACGACGCTGACCGCGCCACATCGACGCGTAGAGCACGTTCGGATTGCCCGGCTGGAGTTCGATGTCAACCGCGCCGGTACTGTCGGAAAGGAAGAACACCTGCTCCCACGACTCGCCCCCGTTTCGCGTGCGGTACACGCCGCGCGTGTGCGAGGAGACGAAGGGGTTGCCAGCCACGGCAGCGTAGGCAACCGCGGCGTTGGTGGGATGCACGACGATGGCGCCGATCTGTCCGGCGTCGCGGAGGCCGGAGAACTTCCAGGTAGCGCCGGCGTCGCGCGAGATGTAGATGCCCTTGCCAATGGACACATTGCTGCGGATGGCCTCGGAGCCCGTGCCCAGGTAGATGATCGAGGGATCGGAGTCGGCGACATCGATCGCACCGATCGACGCGGTGGCCAGCTCGCCGTCCGAGACGTTGTGCCAGTTGAAGCCGGCGTCGGTCGTCTTCCACACGCCGCCACCAGTGGAGCCGAAGTAGAAGGTCATCGGCTGCTGCGGCACGCCGGTGACGGCGGTCACGCGCCCGCCGCGCGCCGGACCGATCATGCGATAGCGCATACCGCCCAGCATCGATTGGTCGACGCCAGACACGTCCGTTCGGGATGGTTGCTGGGCCGCGGCAGGCAGCGTGAGGAGCGCGGAAGCGAGCGCGAGTGCGAAAGAACGTGTCATGAGCCCGGTATTCGAGGAGTCGCACGGTGGCGATGGTGCGAATCTCGCCCAATGGGCCCCGCGATGCCAGCGCTCGCGGGCGAGAATGCGCTGAGGTCTCCCTGATATCCGTTCAGCCAACGCGACTTCATGACTGACGCCATCGGATACGCCGCGAAGAGCCGGCGCACATCGCTCAAGCCGCACGCCTTCACACGACGCACTCCGGGCCCACAGGACGTGGAGATCGACGTCATGTTCTGCGGGGTCTGTCACTCGGACCTGCATCAGGTGCGCAACGAGTGGAAGAACACCGTCTACCCGTGTATGCCCGGGCACGAGATCGTGGGGCGTGTGAGCCGCGTCGGGAGTGGCGTGACGCTGTACGAGCCGGGAGACCTGGTGGGGGTGGGCTGCATGGTCGATTCCTGTGGCGAGTGTTCTGCCTGCCGGGAGGGGCTGGAGCAGTACTGCGAGGGGCCCAAAGGCGCGACGCTCACCTACAACGGGCCGCTCAAGCCGGACGGGACGAATACCTTCGGCGGCTACTCCGACCGCATTGTGGTTCGGGAGAGTTTCGTCGTTCGCATTCCCACGGGGATGTCACTGAGCGCGGCGGCGCCGCTGCTCTGCGCGGGGATCACCACGTACTCGCCGCTTCGCCACTGGAAGTGCGGGCCCGGCAAGACGGTGGGTGTGGTGGGGCTGGGAGGGCTGGGTCACATGGCGGTGAAGCTGGCGCGGGCAATGGGCGCTGATGTCACCGTGATCACGCGCTCGAAGAAGAAGTCACGCGCGGCGAAGCGTCTGGGTGCGGTGAATGTCATCATCTCCACCGACGAGAAGGCGATGGCTCGCCACGAGCTGTCGTTCGACATCGTGCTGAACACGATTCCAGATCCGTACGACATCAATCCGTACATCCCGCTCCTCAACCGCGATGGTGTGCTCGTGGTGGTCGGATTGCTGGGCGAGTTCCGCAAGCCGACGAACAGCGAGGAGGTCGCGATGCACCGGCGATCGGTGTGCGGATCGCTCATCGGCGGTGTTGCCGAGACGCAGGAAGTGCTGGACTTCTGCGCGAATCACGGGATCACTGCTGATGTGGAGATCATCCCCATTCAGGACATCAACGATGCGCTAGACCGGATGCAGAACGGGGAAGTGCGGTTCCGGTATGTGATCGATATGGAGTCGATTGGTGCGGATAGGGGTGGTGACTTATTCTCGTGTTGGAGATTCTGGTGTTACATGAGCAACTTCAGGTGAGTCGCCCTAGGCT
>JBBSVF010000211.1:0-5637 GCA_038233745.1 Gemmatimonadales bacterium | reverse complement strand
TCGGCGACAGTGGTGGCGGGCTCGCGGTGGACGCACACGGCGCTGGTGGGCATCGACGGCTACTCACTGGATCACGTTGCCGATGGCACGCTGCCCTTCTCGTCTGCGGTGGACAGCGCACTTCGCGCTGCCCGGGGCAGTGGCTCCCGGATGACCTTCCGTGAAAGCAGCGTCACGCGACTCTCGGGCGACGATGCGGCGGCCTCATCGACCCTGACGCTGGGTGTGGAGCAGTCCGTGTTGGAGCAGCGGTTCGTCGTGAGCTCTCAGCAGCCCGCCACGGGTGGGCAGCGATATCCCACCGCCGTGGATGGCACCACGCAGATCTGGTCTCACAACACCGGCGTCCTCGCACAGCTCAACAGCTCCTGGCAGAATACGGTGTTCCTCACCGGCGGGCTACGACTGGAGCGCAATGACGGCTTCTCGGGTGCCCACCGCTTTCCACTGCTGCCGATGGTGGGGGTGGCCACGGTGCGATCGGTGGGAGACGCCACGCTGAAGATTCGTGGCGCGTACGGCAAGGGCATTCGTCCGCCACAGACGCCGGCGCGATCCGCAGGACTCGGGTACGGCGGCGGCAGCCAGTCGGTCCCGTCCTCACTCGATCCGGAGGAACAGGCGGGCTTCGAGGTGGGAGCGGAGCTCTACATCGGCGACCTGATCAGCCTGCAGCTCACGCGGTTCGATCAGCGCGCCACGGGACTCGTTCAGAATGTGGCCATCGCGATCGATTCCGTGATGCGCAACAGCGCAATCGAACGCCGTGTTCGCTATCAGCTGCAGAATGTAGGGGAGATCTCCAACCGGGGATGGGAGTTTCAGGGAAATCTCGCGCGGGGGCCACTCACGCTCTCCACCGCCCTCACCGGCGTCGACAGTCGCGTGCGAACGCTTGCAGGAGGATATCTCGGCGACCTCCGCGCCGGAGATCGCATGCTGGCCGTGCCCAGACGAACGGTGAGCGTCACGGGGACGTACGCCCGATCAGGCTGGTCAGCCTCGATGGCGGCAACGCGCGCGGTGGACTGGATCAACTACGATCGCATCGCACTGGCGAGCGCGTTCACCCGCACGTCGGGACCGAGTGCCCGCGAACTCACCGGTGCGCGGCTTCGGAGCTACTGGATCCAGTACGATGGCTCCACGCATCTTCGGTTGACGGGACGCCGTGAGCTGTCGCGGGCGGTGTCGTTCCTGCTCACGGGAGACAACCTGCTGGGCGATCAACTCGGCGAGCCAGACAATCTCACAATTCGAGCGGGACGCTCCGTCACCGGCGGCGTACGAGCCACCTTCTGATGCTGAAACAGCGCCGGGCCGCCTGCCGTACGGTAGACGTATGTCCTCTTCAGCCAGCCAGCCATGATGCCGATTCAACAGCCTCACGCAAGCCAGCCGCCCTCGCCCGACATCGTGCGAGTACAGCAGGGCTCGTCCGCCGAAGCGCTCTACAAGGCTGTGGTGAATCAGCGATCAGAGGTGCGCAACCAGCTGGAAGCGCTGGAAAGCAAGCGCAACTCCATCACGAGTGAACTTACCAACGACGAAACGCGCGGCGTCGATCGCGCCGGCCTGGAAACACGCCTCGCAGACGTCGATAAGCGGATCGCTGAGCTGGACAAGGAGCTCGCGGGCGTCGACGGGGCGGTGGCGCGCGCCGCCGCCGTTCCCGGCGCGGTGGTGCCCCGGCCCATTCCCGTGCGCGACGGGCCCCCCGAAGGCGTTGTCATCCTCGGCGCCCTGTTCATGGGTGTGTGCCTGCTCCCGTTGTCGATTGCCTATGCTCGGCGTATCTGGCGTCGAGGTGCGGCGGTTGCCACCAACATCCCCCACGAGCTGATGGAGCGGCTCTCGCGCCTGGATCAGGCGGTGGACTCCGTTGCCATCGAGGTGGAGCGCATCAGCGAAGGGCAGCGCTTCGTCACACGCCTCATGAGCGAGCAGGCGAAGCCAGCGATCGGCGCCGGGGCCGCCGCTCCCGTGTCCGTAGGTCAGCGAGACGCCGTACGGGACGCCGCGCGTCAGTCGTAGCCCGCGCCTTGCACTGAGCGGCGGCTCTCCTCACCGCCCCGTTCGTCATGCCCCTGGATCCACTCGCCGGTACAGTCGCTCCTGCCGATCGCCTCGCCAACATTCCGAAGTTGGTGGCCGCGTATTTTCGTGAACATCCCGATGCGAACGAGCCCACGCAACGCGTGAGCTTCGGCACCTCGGGGCACCGAGGCAGCGCGCTGGCAATCTCCTTCAACGAGGATCACATCCTCGCCATCACGCAAGCGATCTGCGAGCACAGGGCGTCGCAGGGCATCACCGGACCGCTCTTCCTTGGTATCGACACCCACGCACTCTCCGAGTGCGCTGCCGCGACGGCCCTCGAGGTGCTCGCGGGCAACAATGTGCACGTGATGGTCGACGTTGATGACGGCTTCACGCCCACGCCGGTGGTGTCCCATGCGATTCTTTCGTACAACCGCGGCCGTGTGGACGGTCTCGCGGACGGAATCGTCGTCACGCCCTCGCACAACCCGCCGGAAGACGGTGGCTTCAAGTACAATCCACCGTCCGGTGGGCCGGCCGACACGGCCGTCACCTCGGTGGTACAGGCGCGCGCCAACGAGCTGCTGGGCGACGAGCTTCGCGGAGTGCAGCGCATGCAGTTCGCCCGCGCACGCTCGGCGTCCACCACGCACCGCCACGACTTTCGGACGGCGTACGTTCAGGAACTGGGCGACGTCATCGACATGGCCGCGATCCGGGACTCCGACGCATCACTCGGCGTCGATCCGCTGGGCGGGGCGAGTGTTCACTACTGGCATGCGATCGCGGAAGCGTACGACATACCGTTGACTGTCGTCAGCACTGAGGTGGATCCGACATTTCGTTTCATGTCGCTGGACTGGGACGGCCGGATCCGGATGGATTGCTCCTCACCGTATGCGATGCGCCGTCTGATGGCGCTTCAGGGTGAATTTGACGTGGCCTGGGCGTGCGATCCCGATGCCGACCGGCACGGTATCGTGTCGCGCCACGGCGGGTTGATGAACCCCAATCATTTCCTGGCGGTGGCGATCGGTTATCTGTTTGACCACCGTCCGCAGTGGCCTGCAGCCACCGGCATCGGCAAGACCATTGTGAGCAGCAGCATCATCGACCGCGTCGTGCAGCGACTGGGCAGGCCCCTCCGCGAGGTGCCCGTCGGCTTCAAGTGGTTCGTCGAGGGACTCGTGGATGGCTCACTCGGTTTTGTGGGCGAGGAGAGCGCGGGCGCGACGCTCCTTCGCCGCGATGGCACCGTGTGGACGACTGACAAGGACGGTCTCGCGCTCGGCTTGCTGGCGGCCGAGATCACCGCGGTCACGGGGAAGGATCCCGGCACGCACTACCAGGAGCTCACCGCAGCGCTGGGGGCGCCATTCTACGAGCGCATCGATGCGGTGGCGACGCCGGCCGAGAAGACGGCGCTCGGCAAGCTCTCGGCAAACAACGTGCATGCGTCGTTGCTGGCGGGCGACCATATCACGGGCATTCTCACCGAGGCACCTGGCAACGGCGCGCCAATCGGAGGTGTCAAGGTCGTGACCGACGACGGCTGGTTCGCTGCGCGACCCTCAGGCACCGAGAATGTGTACAAGCTGTACGCCGAGAGTTTTCGCGATCCGGATCACCTTCGCCGGATCCAGGAGGAGGCACAAGCGATCATTGGCGAGGTACTGCAGCAGGTCTAGGGCTCGCGCGGAGGTCCCTGAACCGGAGCCGGCACACCCTCTGGGCGGGGTCCGTTCAGGATTGACGAGTCATGATAGATGTTGCCGCCGAGCATCGAGGTCCAGCCGATGCTGGCAAGTGCGGCCAGAGAGAGTACGACGAGACCAGCCCTGAGCGGCAGCGGAAGGGAGCGCTCGCTGGCGTACCGTACCACCCGGCGCCAGACCACTGCTCCCATGATTCCCGCGAGCACGACGAGGATCACCGAGATCAGCGCAGACTCCTCGTGGAGATGGATGGCTCCGCGGGCGATGAACCATGGACGGTTGAGTGAATCTGCCGCCGGCTCTCCGGTGAAATAGGTGGGAATCACCGTGATGCCGGCGAGCGTCAGCGAAACCGCGGCATACAGCCACAGGGCACGTCGCGGCCTCACTGCCGCCAGCAGTGCAACGATTGCCCCAACCGTAGCGAGGATTACGGGAAAGTGATTGAGCACCAGATGGATGTACGCCCAGGGGATCTGCATCGACTGACGGAGGGCAGGAGAGAGTAATGAAGCGGCGCGTGATCAGCGGCGCACTCCGCGAGTTTCATTCCCCGCAGTGGGGCATTGCGAAGCGTCCCGACGCGCGGGAGCTTATCACCTGATGACCACCATGGCTACCCTGCAGGATCTGCGAACGCCTTCGCTGATCGTCGACCTCGACGTTGTGGAGGCGAATCTGGAGCGCGGCGCGCGGTATGCCGCCGCGCATGGTCTCGCGCTGCGCCCGCACGTGAAGACTCACAAGTCGCCGCTGTTGGGCGCGATGCAACTCGCACACGGTGCCACGGGACTCACCTGCGCCACGACGTACGAGGCCACGGTGATGTCGGCGGTGACCGACGACGTGCTCATCGCGTATCCCCCCGTCGGTCGTGTGCGCGCAGAGGCCATTGCCGCCTTGCCATCGACCGTGAGGCCCATCGTGGCGCTCGATTCCGAGGATGCCATCCGCGACATCGCGCAGGCGGCTGCCAATGCCCGACGCACGATCGGAGTGTACGTGGAACTGGATGTCGGCATGCTGCGCGTGGGTGTGCCCGACGTGACGGACGCGCTCGCGCTTGCCGCGAGTGTGGATCGTGCCAGGTGGCTCGAGTTCGCGGGGATCACGGTTTACCCTGGTCATATCCGGGAGGCAGTGGACGAGCAGACGGCCGCGTTGCAGGCCCTGGAAACAGCGCTCGCCGATGCCATCGAGCGATTCCGGGCGGCGGGACTGCCACCACGTGTAGTGAGCGGCGGGTCGACGCCGACAATCTGGCGAACACACGAAGTTCCATCGATCACCGAGATGCGACCTGGTACATACATCTTCAACGATCGCACGACAGCCGGGATCGGGGCGTGCGCGTGGGAGGACTGCGCCGCAACAGTCCTCGCCACGGTGATTTCCACGTCGGTGCCCGGACAGGCGGTGATTGACGCCGGTACCAAGTCGCTCGGCCGAGAGCCGATGCGCGGGGTCGCTGGCGAGGGATTTGGCGCCCTGCGTGCGCGGCCGGATGTGATGGTGACTCGCATGTCGGAGGAGCACGGCATCCTGGACCTGCGCGACAGTGACTGGCAGCCTGCGGTGGGCGAGCAGGTGCGCGTGGTTCCGAATCACATCTGCATTGCCGTGCATTTGCACGACGAGGCGATCGGCCTGAGGGGCGGCGCGCCTGTTGAACGCTGGCCGATTTCCGCTCGGGGACGCGAACCGGCGTTGCGGGTGCCCATGCGCTGATGCGTCGTCGCGGTCCGGGGGTTGGAGTTGCGTGTGTGTGCGGGCATCTTTCAGGTGGGCCGGACGGACGGCCTCCACCTCGCAGACGTGATGCCCAACTCCACCCGCTCTTCTGCTGCCGCTCCCGACGCCATTGCCGATCCGGTGGGCTTCG
>JBBSVF010000210.1:0-5653 GCA_038233745.1 Gemmatimonadales bacterium | reverse complement strand
GGCACACTGTGCGGTGGTCAATGCCAACACCCAGGCCGTGCGCGGGAACGTGGAGGAGTATCGCCTCTCCATTCCCGTCGTCGCTCGCGGCACGTCGGTGGGTGCCCTCACGCTGGGCCGGGCGTGCGCAGAGGGTGAGTTCAGTGAGGATGATATCTGCCTCGCTGAGCAGTTCGCGGTGCTGCTCGGGCTGGCGGCCGAGCAGCAGCGTCTCATGAAGGCGTCGGAGACCGCGGCCCGCACCAAGGCCGAGTTTCTCACGATGATGAGCCATGAGCTCAGGACCCCGCTGAATGCGATTGCCGGATATGCCCAGCTGCTGGAGATGGGCTTTCGCGGTCCGCTGAACGAGGAGCAACTCGAGGCCGTATCGCGCATCCTGCGCGGGCAGGAGCATCTGCTGTCGCTGGTGGATGGCGTGCTGACGTACTCGCGCCTCACCAACGGCACGCTCATCCTGGCGAGCGAAAACTCGAGTGCCCGCCAGCTCATCGATGTGGTGACCACTCCCTTGCAGGAGGAGTTCGACGCGGCTGGCGTCTCGCTCGTGATCAGCCCATGCCCCCCGGACACCTATGTATGCGTGGATACGCGACGCGCTGCGGAGGTGCTTCGGCATCTGGTGGAGAACGCGCTCAAGTTCACCCTGCGCGGCGGCGAGGTGCGCGTGATGTGCGAGGCGGCTGGCCGTCAGGTGCAGTTCGTGGTGGAGGATACGGGCCGCGGCATCCCCGCCGACCAGATCGAGGCCGTGTTCCATCCCTTCGTACAGGTGGAGAAGGCGCACACCCGCACTGTGGATGGCAGTGGACTGGGGCTGGCCATTGGGCGTGAGCTGGCCGAGCGGATGGGAGGCTCGCTCACCGTGACGAGCGAGGAGGGGAAGGGATCGCGGTTCGTGCTGTTGCTCTCGCGCGCCACCCCGCTCCGCGACGCAGCCAAGATTGACACGCTCTCAGCGCCGGGCTAATATTCGAGGCTGCATCCTGTTCGTCGAAGTCGGCGAATGCCGGCATCGAGCCGGTCGGGGGGCAGCAGTCCGGCAGCATACTTTCGCGCGTGGCGCGAACACTACACAGGAAGGACGAACTGATGGTCGAGATTCATCTCGAGGAAAGCGATCGACTCGATTGGGCGCTCAAGGCGTTCAAGCGCAAGATCGCGAAGGCTGGCATCCTCAAGGACCTGCGGAAGAAGCGCTATTACGTGAAGCCGAGCGAAGCGCGTCAGCTCAAGGCTGCCGCAGCGCGTCGCCGTAGCCGCACCGAGCGCTCGCGCTAAGCCTTCGGGCTTCAGCAGCGGATTGGATGGCGAAAGAAGACGCGATTCAGCTGGAAGGGGCGGTCACGGAAGTATTACCGAATGCCACCTTCCGCGTTCAGCTCACCAACGGCCACAACGTGCTTGCGACGCTCGGCGGCAACATGCGCCGATTCCGCATCCGTGTGCTCGCAGGCGACCGGGTGACCATCGACGTGTCACCCTACGATCTCACCCGCGGACGCATCACGTTCCGTCACAAGAACTGACTCTGCAGGAGCAGACGAGGCGCCCGGCTCAGCCGGGCGCCTCGGTGTGTATCCGCCACCGCGAACACCAGTACCGGAATCAGCGCAGCGCCTCCAGCGTCGCGCCACGACGTGCGCCAGGGTAGGGCACTCCGGGTCGAACCGAGCGCCACAGGATCTGGTTGAACAGGTCCTCGTCGGCCATGTCCTCCATGCCCAGCTGCAGCCGGCGCGACTCCCGGGCGCCACGCGTCCCCGCTGGATTACGCTCCGTGAGCGCCACGGAAGGAAGGAGCGCCGAGTAGGATCGCGTGTCAGGCGTGCTGCTCCAGATGTCGCGCAAGGGACGACCATAGTGATCGAACTGCGACATCGCCTCAAGGCCAAGAAGTTCCTCGATGGTGCGCAGCACATCGGTGGTGTTGGCGAAGCGATGCACGACGCCTGCGCGTACCCATGGAGAGATCACGACCATCGGGGAACGATGCGAGTCCACATGATCGGGGCCGTTCTGCGCATCGTCCTCGAGCACGAAGATGGCGGTGCGTTCCCAGAACGGGCTGTGTGAGATGGCCTCGACGATGCGGCCCAGCGCGAGATCGTTGTCCGCCACGTAGGCGCGCGGCGTCGGCCGGCCAGCGGTGGCGCCTGCGGTGTGATCGTTGGGAAGACGCACGATCTCCAACGCCGGCATCCGGCCCTGCTGCGTGAACCGCGCGAGTTCCGCGATGTAGACGTCGGCCCTGCGCTGGTCGGGAATCGCGAGATTGTACCCGGGGAACGCGGCATTCGTGTGCGCCGTGAGAAATGGCTTGTTGCCGCGATAGCCCGCGGGCAGCACATCGTCCGGATCGGTGCTGTCTGGCATCACGAACTCGCCGTAATTGCGAAAGGAGATGCCCTTCTGCTGCGCGAGGTTCCAGAGATACCCGCGCGCCGGCGCAGCCACGTCATCCTCGGGCAGGCTTGTGCTCTTCCCATACGATGCGCCCTCGTAATCGTAGGAACGACCGCGGCCGGAGTAGTTGAGCGGCACCGTCTTCTGCAGGTAATCGGTGGTGTAGGCCGCCATCGACCAGTTGTGTCCGTCGGGACTCACCTCGGCGTTCACGAAGAACCGGTCGAAGATGCCGAACCGCTCGGCGAGGGCGTGCATATTGGGCGTCACGGGCCGTCCGAACAGCACCAGCGAAGTATCACCATCCGCCTGCGTGAGATCGCCGAGGATCTGATCGTACGTGCGATTTTCCTTGATGATGTAGATCACGTGCTCGATGGGCGGATACCGGCGCGCGCCCTCCACAGCGGCATCCCAGCCATTGGCGCGCGAGACTCGCGCGTTGAGCGACGCCAGCGACGCGACGTCGGCGCGCGCGACATCCGCGACCATGAGCGCTCCCGTGAGCTGCGAGAGAGTGGTGTTGCGCCCAGGAGACTGCCGTCGCTCGCGAGAACCAGCCGGGTTGGGACCATCGGGATTGGCGCGCGTGCCGCCTCCCTTGCCATTCGCGACGATGAGCTGCGCGCCGTCGCTCAGGACGGCGGTGGGGTACCAGCCGGCGGGCACACGCCCCACGAGCCGGTCGTCGCCAGTGGCACTGCGCACGCCGCTCGTGGACGCGGTGAGATCGAAGACGGCGACGGCGTTCGCGTCGGCCTCCGCCACGAAGAGGCGGGTGCCATCATCCGAGAGTGCGAGCGCGTTCGGGGTGCTCCCCTCCGCGGGACCGGCAGGGGGTGGATCGAGCAACTCACCCACGACGCGCCGGCGACCGATGTCGACCGAGAGCACGCGGTCTGTACTCGCCGAGGCCACGAACAGGCGATTGCCCGCCGTGTTCATCAGGAGCGCCGACGGATGACGACCGACCAGGATCGAGCCGGTGGCCTGCAGGCGACCCGATGCATCGGCCGTGTATTCGGAGACGCGGTCGCCGCCCCAGTTCGAGACGAACACGCGACCATTGGGGGCGACTGCCACGCCGTATGGGTAATGTCCCGTGGGAAGACGCTGCAGCACCGCGCCGCTGGTCGCGTCGACCACTGCCAGGGAGTCGGCGAGATTCTCGGCCGCATAGATCAGCCGGCCGTCGCGCGAGTACGCGAGTCCCGAGGGGTAGCGCACGCCGTCGTCCGTGCGTTTCGCCTTGGCGTGCAGGACGATGCTGTCACGCAGCCGTGCCGTGCCGGCGTTCCAGTCCAGCAGGTAGAGCCTGTCCGTATTGCCTCCGCTCGCGGCAATGGTGTGCCCGTCGGGCGAGAAGGCCAACCCGAGAAATGCGGCGGGCAGCGTGACGGTCTGGGTGATCGCGCCGGAGCGGCGGTCCACGATCTGGACTCCATTCTCACCCCAGCCGTTCAGGAGCATCACGAGGTGCGTGCGCTCTGGCGACATCACCATCGCGAGCGGCATCTGCCCCACGGGCATGAGCGGCGCCGCGGGATCGAGTCTGGCGCCGGTGGGCAGACGGCCGTGATCGTCGCCGATGAGCGAGCGCTCGGCTGATGGCGAGGGGGCCGGAGCGGCGCAGGCGCTGAACAACGCCAGGACCGAGACGGCGAGCGAGCGGCGGTGCAGGGAGCGCATCAAGCGAGGTGTGAAGAGGGAGCCGGTCAGGACGCGAGATAAGGTACGATGAAGCACGCTGCCCGATAGTTTTCCTGGATGATTCGCCGCCGCCGATTCGCGCTCCTGGCCCTCGCCGCTGCTCTCGGCCGTCCGGCGGCTGCGCAGCACGCAGGCCATGGGATGGAGGGCATGCCCATGCCGGAGGCCGGGGATTCCGGCACCGCTGCGATGACGCACGTGATGGTGCAGGCGATTCCCAATGTGACCACGACGCGCCCGGGTGCCGGGGGCGACGTGCATACGGAGGGCGCGTTCAGTCAGGCGCTGGCGATGGCCCGTGTGGTGCGCGGCGGCGGACACTTCGCCCTGGATGCCACCTTGAATGCCGAAGGGCTGGTGATGCCGAGGGGTGAGCTGACCACGTCAGCGTCGGGGGAGGGGTTTGTGGATCGTCGCCATCCGCATGCGTACCTTCACGAATTCATGCTCACCGCCATGCGTTCGATGGGTGCGTTTGGCGCATCGGTGAGCGCCGGCCGCGGCTTTGCGCCCTTCGGCACCGATGATCCGATGATGCGGCCTCTGGAGAAGTACCCAGCCAATCATCACCTCGCGCAGATCCTGGAGCGCGTCGTCGCCATCGGCGCCGTGAGCTTCCGTGCGCTGCAACTCGAGGCAGGCACCTTCGGTGGTGACGAGCCCACGTCACCCTTGTCCATTCCCCGTCTGGCGCGATTCGGCGATTCCTGGGCGGTGCGCTCCACGCTGGCCCCGGCACAGGGCGTGGAACTGCAGGCGTCGCTCGCCCATGTCGCGTCGCCCGAGGAGCCGCTGGGCCACGGACTCGATCAGCGCAAGCGCAGTGTTTCGCTTCGGGCCATCTCGCGTGACGGAGGACGGTACCTGCTGGCTGAGTTTGCCCGCACGGTGGATCACGATCACGACCGGCGAGCGGATATCTTTGCGTACGAGTCGTCGCTGGTGGAGGGATCCGTGGCGTGGACGCACGTGGGGCTTGCGGCGCGACTGGAGCAGACCGATCGTCCCGAGGAGGAACGAACGGACGATCCCTTCCGGACCGGACGCCCCGCCACAGATCTGAGTATCGCGGGTATTACCCGATGGCGCACACTCACGGTGCATGTGGAGGCACCGCGGGGAGCAGGACGCATGCTGCAGGCGCGTCCATGGGTGGAAGTTGCGGGCTCGACGGCGACGGCGCGACAGGCGCTGGCGCTGCTGACCCCCGATCGATTGTACGGCACCACGAAGTTCGTGATGATCTCGGCAGGTGTGCGGATAGTGCTCGGGGGATCGCATGCCCGCATGGGACGGTACGGAGTTGCAGAGGGCCCTTCGCCGGTGATTCGCTCAATGGGATCGCCGGCCGGACATTCTCACTGAATCGACATGCAGATGATCGCCACTTCTCGTCGTCTCTTTGGACTCTTCCTCGCGCTTGCGGTGGCGTGTGGCGGATCGGAGCCTGTCGCGCCACCCGTGACGCCCTCTCCGAAGCCGCCGACGCCGCCGGTCATACCGGCGCCGACGTTCACGCCGGTGACGATGACTGTGC
>JBBSVF010000209.1:0-5687 GCA_038233745.1 Gemmatimonadales bacterium | reverse complement strand
TACGGTAGTTGAGCCCCGCGGCCGTCGGCCCGTTACCGCCCAGAGCGGTCACGAAGGTGTTGTTGTCCGGACGAATCGCCCCACCGGCCGCCGTCACGGCGCCCTCGAGGTTCGACACGCCGTAGCGACCATTCTGCGTCAGCGACGCAACCGGGTTGTTCTCGCCGCCCGAGTTGATGGAGTGCTGGAAGAGGAACACGTACGTGTCCGATACTCCGCTCACCGCCGCTGCTGCCGCTGCGAAGTTCCCCTGGTTCAGCAGCGCGCGCGCCTTGCCGATCTTGGCGAGGGAGCTGGTTGAACTCAGCGCCAGCGCCTCGTTGAAGCGCGCGACCGCGGAGTCATTCATCTGCAGCGTCGTGATTCCCGCGCCGCCCTTGATCTGCGACGGATCGATCACCCCACTGTCCGGGATGGTGCTGAATGGTACCGAGTTGCACCAGCCCTCGCTGAGCGCCACAAAGGTGTACCCCTCGTAGGTCCGCGCCTGCGCCTTGTTCGCGACGTCGCTCGCGGCACTTCCCGTGCTTAGCGGGAATTTGGTGATGGCCGCGTACGCACGACGCGCGTTCAGGCGCGCCTGCTGGAGGCGGATGAATGCCCCGTCGGATGCGTTCCCGAGCACCGTCGGCTGGAGCTGCCGAATGTCGATCGCCTGGCGGGTCGTGAAGGTGTCCCCCCAATAGAACTCGTCGCTGATGAGCGCCGAGGTGGACACGAAGGCGTCGTCCCCGAAGCCGCTGTAGCCGCCCTGGAGCTGCACGAGCGAGCCCTGGAGGAGACCGTTGGCCGAGGCGGCGTTGTCCACGTCGCCCGGTGAGAGCGTGGTGATGTCGGAGACCGTCACGAGCGAGTCGGTGTTGCATCCCGCGAGCAGTGTTCCGCTCGCGAGGATGAACCCGGACAGCACCCGGAGGCTCGTCTTTCTCTTGAAAGTATGCATTGAGGAAATCAGCCCTGTTATGGTTTGATGTCGACGCGGAAGGTGATCGAGCGGACCGGCGGCTGGGTGTTGAACTCACCCTGCGTGAAGTTCGAGCCGCCGCCCGTCTCGTTGATCTCCGGATCCAGGCCGGTGTAGTTCGTCCAGGTCTTCAGGTTGCGGGCGCCCACCGAGAAGCTCAGGGCATCCGCGCCGCGAAAGCGGTTGGCGATGGACTGCGGCGCGTCGAAGCGCACCGTGAGCTCACGCCACTTGGTGAAGCCGGCATCCTCGATGTACCCGTACGGGGACGAACCGAGCGCCGGGACCAGCTGCGAGGAGAGGTAACGGGCCTGCGACTCGAGCGACGCGTTCGGATCGGAGAGCGCGGCGCACTGTCCGTAGAACGGGTTGCTGTTCTGCGTGCGGCAGCGGAAGAACTCGGTGTAGTTCAGCTGCTTGTTGCCCGCGCGACGCTCGAACAGCGTGGAGATGGTAAGGTGCTTGAACAGCGTCAGGTCGCCGCCAATGCCCTGGGTGTTGGTGGGCAGAGAGGGTCCGACGTAGGCCAGGCCGAGACCCGGAATGATCAGCGACGAATCGACGGAAATTTCGGCGGTGGTCAGCTTCCCGTTGCCGTCAGCGTCGTTGTACTTGTACGGCAGGGCGAAGAACGCGCCCGTCGGATATCCCGTACGGTGCGCCTGAGCGCCACGGTTGAAGATGATCGGCGCAATCGGCTCGCCCACGGCGTTGAAGCCGAGGGTGTCGATGTTGTTGTGCAGGATCGTGGCCGTCACGCGGCCCTCGAAGCGGAAGTTCGAGCGATCGAGCACGATCGCGTTGAGCCCGAACTCCTGACCCCGGTTGGAGATCGCACCGAGATTCTGGAATACCGACCCGGTGAGGCCAGCCGACGGTGGCAGGTTCACCGAGATCAACGCATCCTTCGAGGTACGACGGAACGCGGTGTACTGGGCGGACACGCGATCATTGAAGAAGCCGGCGTCAACGCCGCCTTCGAACTCCGTGGTGCGCTCGAGCTTCAGGTTCCGGTTGCCGGTGCGCTGCAGCGTGAGCGCCGCAACCTCGGCGCCACCGACCTGCACGGGCGACGCACCGAACTGCGTGACGGCCGAGTTGTAGCCGGGACGGAGGCCAGCCTGGCCGACGCCAGCGCGCAGGCGCAGCTGGCTCAGCGTGGGGACTCGCGAGAAGAACGGCTCCTTCGAGATCAGATAGGAAGCGTTCACCTGCGGAAAGTACGCGAGACCGGACGCCAAGCCGCTGTTGTTGTCGGCCCGGACGCTGCCGGTCAGGAACAGCTTGTCGGAGAACGCCAGCTCCTCACGGGCAAAGCCCGAGACGGTGCGCTCATCGGAGAACCCCTGGTCCACCGCGAACTCTCGCGTGGTCGCCGCGCACGAGCGCGTGCCAGCCGGGATACCCACGCCATAGCAATACTGGCTCTCGAACAGCTGGCGCTGGTACGCGGCGCCGAGCGTCGTGGTCGTCTGCAGGTTCGGCATCAGGCCGTAGGTCGCCGTGGCCGATGCGTTCGACGTGTAGTTGTGATTGTTCGCGCGGGTGCCCTGATGGAACCCCGCGAGGTACGACGTCGACAGCGGCAGCTCATTCGGATTGATCGTCTGCTCGTCAGCGCGGGTGAACAGGTCGAGACCCGCGTTGCCATTCAGGCGCAGCCAGGACAGCGGCGTGTAGTTGAGGTTCGCGCCGAGAACGAAGCGGTCGATCCCCTGGTCCGCCTGGACCTTCCGCTGATCGTTCGTGTTGTACCCGAAATACGAGCCGAAACGGCTGCCGGCGGTGCTGGAATCACTCGACTCCTGGCCGGGGATGTACTGCGCGGTGCCGAGCAGCCCATTGATGAGCGGGCTGAAGATGCTGTTGTCGTTCGAGATACGGTTCGTGAAGTTCTTGATGTATGATGTGTTGACCGCCGCCGTCACCGCAGAACCAAGCCGGGCGGTGAAGTTCGCGCGCGCGCTGCTCTGGTCGAACAGGTTCGGACGCAATACGCCGTCTTCACGCTGCTTGTCGGCCGAGAGGAAGTAGGTCAGCGCCTCGGCACCGCCGGAAACGTTGAGGCCGAACTTGCCACGCGTTCCTGTCTGGAACGGCGTCGTCCGCGCATCGCGGAACTGGTCGAACGACAGCGTGGTGTTCTGGTCGCAGTGGGTACGGCCGTTCACCGTGGTGCCGGCCGGGATCGCATTGCGGTAGTTCGGGCAGATATCGTAGGGCGAACCCGCGCCGTTGGCGGACACGGTGTTCAGGTAGCCGCCATTGTTGATGTAGAAGGGCTGCGTCCCGTCGCCGCCATTGACGAACGAGAGCGACGCGAAGTTCAGCGGATACGGGTTTCTGTCCTCCGACTGCGTCCCCTCGGCGTAGGCACCGACTTTGGTCCTGCCCGCGAGACCGCGCTTCGTCGTGATGAGGATGACGCCGCTGGCCGCCGAGCTGCCGTAGATGGCGGCGGCGGCGGGACCCTTCAGGATCTCGATGTTCTCGATCTCCTCGGGGTTGATGTCGTTGAGGCGGGAGTAATCCTGGCCGCCGAGGCTGAAGCCGCCCTTGCTGTTCGAGAACTGCACGCCGTCCACATATAGCAGCGGCTCGTTGGAGAGCGAGAGGCTGTTCGCGCCGCGGATGCGAATACGCTGCGAGGAACCGGCCGTACCGGAGGCCGTCTGCAGGTTGACGCCGGCGACGCGGCCCTGAAGCACGTCGGACATCTTCGTGATCGCGGCCTTCGGGATGCTGGACGCGTCGATGAAGCCGTTGTTCGTGCCCGACTCCTCACGACGCTGCTGCTGGCCAGTCACCGCGTTGATGACGACTTCCTGCAGTTGGGAGACCGACTGGGTTGCAGCGAAATTGACGGTGACCGTGCTCCCGGCCGTCACGACGACCGTTCGGGTGAGCGGCGCGAAGCCGACGCGGCGCGCGCGAATCTCGTGCGAACCGGCCGGAACGCCGCCGATCACATAACGCCCCGCGGCATCGGTCAGGGCGCCACGACCCGTGCCGAGGACGACGACCTGCATTCCCTGAATGGCCTGGCGCGTGCCCTGATCGGTAACCAAACCGGTCACGGTGCCCGTTCCAGCCTGGGCAAGCGCGACTGCGGGCATCAGGACTGCGACCGCCGCCGCGATGAATTTCACTACTCTCCTCATTGCGTTCTCCTCAATCACGATTTGTACTGCTTGCGCACCGGAGGGAACCGGCCGCGGATGAGACTACCTGCTGCTCGACAACCGCACAGGATTCCAGCTCCCACTTGCCCTGCCCTCCGCCGGTAAAGCTGACGAAGCGGGAGAGGGCGCTGAAAAGAATGACCGCGCCACCACCTGTTGGCGTCACAAACTACCCGAAAGAAAATCTCCAGAACGGGCTCGTGCCGTGGAATCTCTGCGGTCGTGAAACGTGTCACACAGAATTCGACAACACCGAAACTGCGATGCGTTCACTCTCAATTCAAGTCAACTGGAACATTTCCGCTGACGGACCCAGCTGTGGTTTTCTCGCTGGTTCACCGAGACGGAGGCGCCTTCGCCAGCCACTCCCCGCCGTCCACCACCATGATGGCGCCGGTGATCCACGCCCCCGCCGATGACGAGAGAAAGGCTACCATGTTCGCAATGTCGCGCGGCGTGCCCCACCGCTGCAGCGGAATCATCGTGCGTGCGTAACCTGCCATCGCCTTCTCCATCGCGAACACATCGGGCACGCCATCAGCAGAAGGCGGCGGTGTGAACGCCTTTCGCACTCCCTCCGTAGGAATGGGCCCGGGCGCCACGCTGTTCATTCGCACTCCATCCTTCGCCCACTCGAGCGCCAGCGTCCGCGTAAGCGCGTCGATGCCGGCCTTGGCCGCGGTCGCATGCGCCATGAGTGGCCAGCCGCGATAGTGCAGCGTCATCGAGATGTTCACGATGCTGCCCCCGCCCCCCTCCCGCATGATGGGCAACACGGCCTGCGAACAGAAGAAAGTGCCGTAAAGATCGATCTCGATCACACTCTTCCACGCATTCTCGCTCAACGTCTCGGACGGCGCGTAGAAGTTGCCCGCGGCGTTGTTCACGAGCAGATCGATCCGGCCATGATCTCGGCGGATGCCCTGCATCACCTCCTTGATCTGCGCCGGCTCCCGCACATCCAGCGTCACACCGCTCGCACTTCCTCCCCCTGCCCGGATCTCCGCTGCGGCCGCTTCCACCCGCTCGAGTTTCCGGCTCGCAATCACGACATGCGCCCCGAGCTCCGCGAGCAGGTCTGCGATCCCGCGTCCGATCCCGCTGCCGCCCCCGGTCACGAGCACCACCTGGCCCGCGAACAGATCCTCGCGAAACACTGATCGGGATTCGGCCTGGTCCCCTGTCGTCACTGTATCGCCTCCCCGGTGTGCGCGTCGAGACCGTCGAATTCGAACTCGGACTCGATATCCACGGGAACACTGCCGAACGGCAGCGTGAGTTGGTAGACCGGCCCGAACGAGCGACGATGATGCGCCGTCAACCCGTGCGCATCCAGCCCGGAGCGGTGCTCCGGCGTGCCGTACCCGGCGTTCGTCTCCCACCGGTAGTGCGGATGACGCAGGGCCAGCGCGCGCATGAGCCGGTCACGCGTCACCTTTGCCACGATCGACGCGCACGCAATGGAGTGACAGCGCGCATCGCCGCCAACCACGGCGGTATGTTCAACGCCCAGGGTGCGCATCGGCCGCCCATCGATCACC
>JBBSVF010000208.1:0-5722 GCA_038233745.1 Gemmatimonadales bacterium | reverse complement strand
GTAACGAGGCGCTGGAAACGATATGCCGGATTGTCAGCTGTCCTGGGGGATTCCAGATGGATGGCGCACGCGGGATGCTGCGCACCCAACGGCGCGGCCGCGAATGAACTGGCGAACAACACTCTGAGGAGCGCACGGAATGACATACCCAAGAGTACCGACTATGATTCAGCCAATACAAGGGCAGCCACGATGCGTACCGTGAATGGTGAGTGATCCACGTTGATCAACTGGACCGGAAAGTGTGTGAAGCGCGGCGTGGGCGTGATCTCTGTGGTCGGGCTTTGTGGGGGTGGTTTACCGCTCCAGGCCCAGCGCGCGATTGTGTCGAATGCCATGGTTGGCTCGGAGGCGGAACGATACCTTCGCATGTGGGAGCTTTCGTCGCGTGACGGTGTAAGGAGCTGGCTCGCGCGCCCGCTCCAGATCGATGATGCGCAGGCGCTCTCGTTTGTCCGCACCGGAAGCGCGCTCTGGGACGCGCAGGTCGCGGTGCGAGCGCCTCATCGAGTCGGCTTCGTGCCTCCCCGCGCGGAGTTTTCCTACAACTCCACGCTCCCATGGGGCTTCAACGATGGCCCTGTCTGGCAGGGTAAGGGACTCACAGCGTGGTCCTCTGTCGGACTCGCCCTCTCGACCCGATTCCTATCCGTCCGGTTCGAGCCGCTCGCCTTCGTGGCGCAGAACGCGAGCTTCGATCTCATCGTGAACAACGATACCGGCAATGTGTTTGCCAATGCGGTGATTCCGCGGACTATCGATCTGCCGCAGCGTTTCGGCAGTGGCGCATACGCACGCGTGGATATGGGGGAATCGTATCTGCGGTTGGCGCGTAGCGCCGTCGGTGTGGAGATCGGCACCGAAGCGCTGGGGTGGGGTCCCTCGCTCGATAACCCCCTCCTGCTCGGGAACAACGCGGGCGGATTTCCGCACGTTCTTGTCGGAACCTTTCATCCGGTGCGCACGCCCGTTGGGTTTGTGTCCCTGCAGGCCGTGTACGGGCGTCTGACGCAGAGCGCCTATTCGCCCGACACCATCGGGAGTGACCTCCGCCTCGGCTCAGGGCTGATCGCGATCTGGAGTCCAACGCGCCTCCCGACGCTGGAGCTTGGTGGAGCTCGCTTCCTCCATCGAGACTGGAGTGGACACTTCGGCAGGGCGGAGCTGCTGGCGCCGCTCGGCTCCCTCCTGTTCGACGCACAGACCGCAGGCGTCGACGCCGCAGACAATCAACTGGCCACCGCGTTTGCACGACTGAAGGTACCGAGCGTGGGCCTCGAGGTGTTCGGTGAGTTCGGAAAGAACGACCGGAATGGCTCGATACGCGACCTCACCGTCGAGCCGGATCACAATGCCATGTGGTCGCTGGGCGTCATGAAGTCCCTGCGCCAGCACCCCGGCGGCGAATTCTGGAGCGTGAGCGGACAGGTCGTGAACGGCCGGATCACATCCCTGCAGCGCATTCGCGGCCAGGCGATTGTCTACGAGCACACTCCGGTGGTGCAGGGGCATACGCTGAATGGCCAGGTGCTCGGTGCACCGCTCCTGGAACTGACCGGTGGGGCTCTGCTACGACTCGATCACTGGTATGCCACCGGGGGTGCAGGAGTCTCCATCATGCAGCGGCTGATGCCGCCCAATCTCGAGGAAGGTGCTCCTCTGTCTGCCTCGCGCGCTCAGTGGGCAGCGGAGGTGCACCGTAAGTCTCTCAGCCCGGCGCGCATGCTGTCGCGGCACGCCGGTATTCTCTTTGATCTGAATCGGACGCCGAGTCATGATGTCACCAGCTTCTTCGTGGGAGCCGGCTGGCAAGGTGGATCGTAGCCAGACGTGCTCCCGACAACGGGCTCCGACAGTCTCTCTCCAGAGGGAAGTAGGATACGGCGAGCGCATGTGACGATTGATGCTCGCATGGCGCGTGTGTCGGGAATCGGAACCTATCTGCGCAATGTGATCCCGCGAGTGATTTCCGAGTGGAAAGATTGCCGCTTTTCCCTGATCGTACGCAGCGAGGATGTGTCGCTCTTCGAGGATCTGGAGCGGACACGACTGCTTATCTGCGACGCGAAGCTCTACTCAGTCCGCGAGCAACTGGCGCTCTGGAAAATCATTCCCGGAGATACGAGTCTGCTCTGGTCTCCTCATTTCAATATCCCGTTGTTCTACCGCGGTCGCCTGGCGGTGACGGTACACGACCTCACGCACATTGCAACGAATCGCCGGATGAGTGCGCGAAGACTGTACGCCACGGTGATGTTTCGGGCTGTCCGCAGACGTGCGGTCGCGATACTCACGAATTCGGATTTTACGGCGCGGGATTTCGTGAGACGAATCGGAAGTCCGCGGACGCTCCTCACGACGCGGCTTGGCGTGGCCCCGCGATGGTTCTCGCTGTCGGCGCCGCCGACACGCGAGCCATACTTCCTGTTCGTCGGGAATGTCAAGCCACACAAGAACCTGTCCCTGCTGCTGCAAGCGTTCGAGCACGTCGCGCCCGAGATTCCGCATCGATTGGTAGTGGTGGGTGCAACGTCTGGACTGCGATTGATTGACGGAGCCGCTATCCGGACGGCCGCACGAGGTGGCGACCGGATCACCCTGACTGGTGCAGTCTCAGCCTCGGAACTGGAGCACTACATCGCGGGTTGCTCCGCGCTCGTACTCCCGTCGCTGTATGAGGGATTCGGCCTGCCGGCGCTCGAAGCCATGGCGGCCGGGCGGCCGGTGGCGGTGTCTGACGTCGCATCGCTCCCCGAGGTCTGTGGTCCGGACGCTTGTTACTTCAATCCGCACAGTGTGGAAAGCATCGCCGAAGCGCTTCGCGGGCTGGCCGTTTGCCCGCGGGACACCGCGCATGATCGCAGGGTTCGACAAGCTTGGGCCCGCCAGTTCGACTGGGCGACGTGCGCGGAACTGACCGTTCGTGCGCTCAAAGGCGCCCTACTCTCCCCACCGCCGTCGGGTTCGGAGCATTGATGCACTCCACGGCGACGGATCGACATCCTCGGAGCGTACCCGACAGGTGCGAAGACGCGCCGCCCATGGAGCCGCTCGGCCTGTCTTGGCACGCCTCCATCAGCAGGAGCCGACGCCGTGAGTGACGATCTCGCGGATCTTCGCCGTCTCCGGGTTCTGATTGCACACGACTGGCTCATCGCATGGGGAGGCGCCGAGCGAACCCTGGAACAGATGCTGGAGGTGTTGCCGCAGGCAGATGTCCTTGTGGGACTCAAGGATCCGCGGCTGCCAGCGAATCACGTCACGCGACGCGCCAGGGAGACGTGGATGGGTCGTATACCGTTCGCGCATTCCCACCATCGCTGGCTACTGCCTCTGTATCCGCTCGCGTTCAGAACCGCGCGCACTGCGGGATATGATCTCGTGATCAGCAGCGCGCACGCCTTTGCAAAGGTCATAGATGCCCCGCCCGGCGTGCCGCATCTCTGCTACTGCTATTCCCCACCGCGATACCTCTGGGACCTGCGAACCGCATATGGCTCCGTCCATGGCGGTCAGGGCATGGCGCTACGCCTGGCCGGGCCGCTACTGCGGTGGATCGATCGTCGATCGGCGCGCCATGTGGACAGATTCGTGGCGATCTCGCTGTACATCGCCGATCGCATTCGAAGAACCTATGGACGGGAGGCGGCCGTCGTGTACCCTCCGGTCGCTGCTCGCCCGGCTTCCAGCGCACGTCGCGTGCGCACGCGGACGTTGCTTTCCCTCGGGCGGCTGGTGCCGTACAAGCGAGTGGATCTTGCGATTCAGGCGGCGACCGCCTTGGGCCTTCCTCTGCTTGTGGCGGGAGACGGTCCTGAGCGTGCGCGTCTCGAGAGCCTCGCCGGCCCCAATGTGACGTTTCTCGGTCAGGTCGATGAATCGCGCGCCGCCGAGCTGCTCGAAACGAGCGCGCTGATGGTATTCTGCGCGGAAGAGGACTTCGGCATCGCACCCGTCGAGGCGAATCTTCACGGGCTCCCGGTCGTGGCATTTCGCCGGGGGGCTGCAAGCGAGTCCATGATCGACGGCGTGTCCGCAGTCTATTTCGATGAGCAGACTCCCTCAGCCGTCGCGGCGGCCATCACGCTCGCCCTCGCGACACCGTGGCAGGATCAACAGGTCCGCGCATCCGGCGCCCGATTCTCGAACGGCCGATTCCGCCTGGAGTTCGCTGAGCAGGTCAGGAAGGCACTGGCCGACTTCTCCGCCCCATGAATGGCGGCGGCGCGGCGGTCTGAGCATCGCCCGCATATGGCGGCTATATTCTGTTCATGACGCCGAGGCGCGGTATCGGTACAGTGCGAAACACGAGGTGGCGAGAGTTCGCGATCCGCCGCTCGGTTTCAGGTGAAGACGTCACCATCGCGTGTGCGGCTCAGCTTCACGACCTGCCAGGCGAAGCACCCGCTGCTGACGTGCGGTCCATGGTTTGCGCTCCATCGATGATCGACAGTGCGTTCGAGGAGGCGAAACGGCTGATGCGACCCGAGGACGTCATACAGCGCGGGACTATTCGAGCGCGGCGAGCGCCGGCGCGACTCGCCGCGCTGGTGCGGGTTGGGTGGTCGTGCCCGAGCGCACGGGGGCCCGGCCGTCCATGACTCAGCCGTTGTCACCACGGTCGTTCGACGAGGGCGACACTGATCCACGCGCTCGAGACCGGGAATTTTCCAGGTTTGTCAAACCTGACGTGGTGCTGCATCAGACGCGGGAACTCACTGCACGGCGCCACTATTTCCGGGGGGTGCTGCGGATAGTGGCGACCGCCGTGGGCGATGCGGCGGCGGCTGCGCTCGCCATCCTCGTCTTGCGCGAGGGCGCCTATAGAATCAGCTCGTGGATCAACCGACCGCAGACGCCGGGCGGTCCGGGAATTGGCGAGTTCTGCGTGGCGGTCACCGTCGCTCTCGCTCTCACGGGCAATTACCGGCGCTCGGCCGGCGCTCAGGCCACGCTCCGCCTGCTGATCGGAAGCGCGATCGGCGCTTTCGTCGTCTATTGGAGCACGCTGTGGAGACTCCGGGCGCTGAGTGCCCTCCCTCTCGCTGCAGCATTGACGGGAGTGACGTGCGCTTCGCTCTTCGTCGGGCGCGGAATGCTTACATGGCTCACCGAAGCCCTGCTCCCCGAGCACCGACGCTTGATCCCGTCGATCGTCGTTCGTGCCGGCGCCTCGGATATGGGGGAGTTGCCGCCCTCCACCGGCTACCGCGCGAGCGCGATCGTCGACTTCAATACCATTCCCTTCGACTCGCAGGTCCAGGAGGTCGCCCGATGGATCCGACGCAATCGGGCGGAGGCGGTCATTCTTGCGGGTACTCTGGCACCCACGGAGTTTGAATCGCTCCTGCGCGTCGCTCTGCGAGCCGGTTGCGAGTTCCTCTGTACCCCTCCCGGCTTCGGTCTGGCGGGCGTCCGCCACACCACTGAGCCTCGAAGTCCTCACGGACTTGTGCAGGTCGGCTCCCCGCACCTGCAGACCCCACAGTTCGTCGCCAAGCGATTCGTCGATATTGTTGGCGCGCTCCTCATGCTGATCGTAACTGCACCGCTCTGGGTGCTCATTGCCGTGGCAATCCGACTGGAGTCCGCTGGGCCGGTGTTTTTCAGCCAGGAACGAGTCGGCCTTGGGGGACGGCGCTTCCACATGCGCAAATTCCGCTCGATGAGGCAGACCGCCGACGCGGAACAGAGTTCACTCACCCATTTGAACGTCAGTGGG
>JBBSVF010000207.1:0-5751 GCA_038233745.1 Gemmatimonadales bacterium | reverse complement strand
CCGCAATGGGTGACCCATCTCGCCGCGACGAAGAGCTTCAACCAGCACATGATGCCTTTCTTCGAGGGTCCCTGCGCTGTGCCACGCGTCACGTAGTCGATGATGAGCTGGTACCTGCGCAGGCGGAGCGCCACAATACGGCAGAGAGCCGCGTTCGCCTTTCGTCCCCGTGCGCAAGAGAGGCGATACCGCTTGGCAGCGGCGCTCGACGCTGGAAATGGGCACACGCCCGCAAAGCTCTACAAGGCCCAGCTCGGCGCGAGTGCGTGTGGGTTATGTCCCGCCACGATCAGCGTGTCCGCGGCGGCGTGCGGACCGGTGCCGAGCGTCTCCGGTGAGCGTGGATGACGTCAGCATCCGCTCCCGCGGCCGTCGAAATCGGCTGGGGGCAAAGTGCCTGGACTCCCGCGGAGATTTCGCACGCACGACGCTGCTCGCGATTCTCCCGCCCGAAGCCTAGAGCCGTTGCGGCTCGTCGGTCGCCACGCCTGGCACTCGCCTCTATTCACTCAGGACGTCGGGACCAAATGCACAGCGACTTGCCGGCGCGTCCGAGCTTGCTGGCAATCGGCCGTCGCTGACCAACTCGGTCATATAGTCTCTCTGAAACTACGGGCCATGCGGACCCGTCCGCTTCCGAACCTTCGGTAACAGCGCCTTCGCTTCTGTCGTAGTTCCTCGTCTCACTGTTGAAGTCTCGGGCGATCCTGCTGCGTTTCACGACGCTGCATGCCGGTTCGGGCTGTTCACGAAAGCGCTTGCAACGACCGTGATGCGAGGACAGCCTCAATTGAATAACCTTGAGTCTTTGCAGCTTTGCATTGCCCTACCGGCGCTATGTGTTGACTGAGATATTGAAAGACAATATTCCTCGTGCGGCCGCCGCACGGTGGGCCTTTATTGCCGAGCCGTCTCCGCTAGGTGCGCGATGAGATTGTCGTCACTAGCTAGTCTTTGTCGCGATGATGCGCCTCTTAAGCCCGGCGCGGGGCCATCTCGTTGTGCAGGCGGGTGCGAATCTCACTCTTCTTTTCCATCGTTCGCGCCCTATGGTCGATAATCGCAGTGCCGCTAACACTCCGCCGGTTGTGCATGCCCGTGCACTGATGGAGTCGGCCCGATTTGCCATGCGAGAAGGTCGTCTGGCTGACGCCGAGCGTGATCTCGCGTTTGCCCGCAGTGAAGCAGCCGCGGCCGGGGACGCGGCCCTGCTGATTGAAATCGGTGTCGTGGCGGTGCTCGTGGCACGGCGGGGGGGGAGGCGCGAGCAGGTGGACTCCGAGCTGACGTCGATCAATGAGTTCGAGTTTCGGATCGTGGATCCACTGAGTCAGGCCCGGCTGCACGAAGCACGGTTTCTCAGCGCAGAATTTCGTGGTGATCTTGAGGGCGCCGAGCAGGCTGCGCGAAGTTCCAGACAATACGCTGAAAGCGCCCGGGATCCGGGCGCCATCGGCCGTGCGGACCTCAACCTGGCCGTTGTCGCGAGCATGCGCGGTGAGTCCAGCACTGCGCTCCTGCGCTACGGGTCAGCGCTAGCCAACTTCACCGCCGCAGGCGAGGAATACGGAGCGGCAATGGTGGGGCTCAACATTGGTACTCTCCAGCTCGAGATGGGGGAGCCGGCGTCGGCACTCGAGTACTTCGGCGCTGCACGTGCGGAGTTGTCCCGGCTCGCTGGGTCCACCAAGAATGCGGTCTTGGCGCTTGTGGGGCGCGCTCAAGCCTTGGCTGCGCTCGGGCGCGGAGCGGAGGCGCTCGAGGCGGGAAAGCTGGCAGTTCGGGAGGCGCACGCACACGGAACCGCCACCCTGGCTACAGCCTACCTCGGCTGCGGAGCGGGGTATCGGGTCGACGGAGAAACGCGGGAAGCGCTTGCGTGCTTCGAGGTCGCACAGTCCCTCGCTGGGCAGCGGCAGCCGTGGGATGCCGGGCAGGCGAGCATGGAGATCGCGCGACTTCACGTGACCGACGGACGTCACGGTGATGCGTTCACCGCCCTCGAACACGCCGCCCGAAGCTTTGGTGCCTTGGGCGCGACGGCACAGGCCGCCCGCGTCGTCCATAGTCTGGCCACCCTGCGACGTGAGGTGGACGAACGACTGACGATATGGGTTTCGGAAGTGGAGCGACGCGTCGATCGATCCCTGGGACATGCCATCCGTGTGGCGACCGCGGCGCAGGAACTCGGCACGACACTTGGTCTTTCCGGCGAGGAACTGCGGTGGCTGGAGCTCGCCGCCTTGCTCCACGACATCGGGAATGATCGTCTCCCGAGAACGGCCTTTCAGTTCGAGATCCTCCCGCCAGCAGGGCGGGCGGTGATCGCGCTGCATGTCGATTTCGGCGCCGACATACTTCGCGCGAAGGGATTTCCACGTGTCGTCATTGACGCGGTGCGTCACCATCACGAACGATGGGATGGAACGGGATATCCCGATGGCTTGGCGGGTGAGGCTATTCCGCGCCTCGCCCGGATTATCGCAGTCGTCGAGCGCCACGATGCGCTCCAGTCTGGGCGCGAAAAATCGCGTCTTCCGCTCGGACCCCTCGCAGTCTCCGAGCGGCTTCGCCTGGAGAGCGGTGAAGCGCTCGACCCCTATGTGGTGGAAGCGTTGCTCGCCACGGGCTCGACGCCCACCGTGGTCACGCCTGCCGTGACCGTGCCCATGCCGCGTTCTGTCCCCGCCACC
The DNA here is from genome assembly GCA_038233745.1 of Gemmatimonadales bacterium. Classification (GTDB taxonomy): domain Bacteria; phylum Gemmatimonadota; class Gemmatimonadetes; order Gemmatimonadales; family Gemmatimonadaceae; genus AG11. Next base: position 3,058 of record JBBSVF010000207.1, on the reverse strand, counting down.
CGTGTGAATCCACCGCAGGACAGCCTTGAAGAGCGTGTGAGCCACGCGCTGGGACCTAGCTATAAGTTGGGGGGCGAACTCGGCGAGGGCGGTATGAGCCGTGTCTTCCGCGCCGCTAATCTCCTCCTAGATCGCACAGTGGTCGTGAAGGTGCTGCCGCCGGGAGGGGGGCCTGAGGCTGCCACCCGGTTCCGACAGGAGATGGCCGTGGCCGCGCGGCTGGTTCACCCGAACATCGTACCGATCCTGCACGCTGGTGTGGCTGAGGACCTTGCGTTCTTCGTCATGCCGTTCATCGAGGGCGGGTCAGTGGAAGACGTCATGCGTCCAGAGGGCCTCCCGCTCGCCCTCGCGCTCCGGGTTCTTACTGGTACCGCTCGCGCGCTCGAGTATGCCCATATCCGTGGTGTCACGCATCGGGATATCAAGCCCGCCAATGTGCTGTTGAGCGACGGACACGCATTGCTCGCCGATTTCGGCATCGCGAGCATCGTGCAGGGGTCTGACACTGCCTCCGGGTCGGGACCCCGGCTCACGAGGACTGGGATGGTGATCGGTACTCCGGGGCATATGGCGCCGGAGCACCTCCTGGGCGCCGATCCCGCGCCAACGATGGACGTGTACGCGTGGGGAGCGCTCGCCTACGAACTGCTCTCCGGCGTGCCCCCTTTCGACGAGCCGACGGTGAACAGCATGAACCTCGCGCACCTCACAAAGGAGCCGCGCCCTCTTCGTGAATTGCGTCCGGACCTTCCCGTTGCTCTATTGGATGTCGTGACCCAGTCTCTGCTGAAGGTGGCGGAAGAACGCCCGCGCCACGGCGGGGATCTCGCGACGCAGTGCGAGTTGGCGACGCTGCAGATGAGCCAGTCCAGCTAGGCTACGAATCCGCCGTCGCGCAGCTGCTCGGGCGTCTTCCGTTCGGAATGCGCACATTTGAACTGCACCTGCAGGCCCTTCGCTGCGCTCAGGGCGACGGGGGCGACGGACTCAGAACCCCCGTGAGGTATACACGTCGAACCTGAAGCGCCGTTCGGGATTGATCCCCCTCGACAGATCCGCGCGCACCAGCCCATCGAGCATCGTGAGCCCCACGCCGGCACCGGACATGGGCGTCCCCACGCCGCGCCACAGTCTGTGATCGCCAGCCCAGCCGATGTCAGCGAACACCGCGGGACGCACGACGCCCAGACCGTGAGCGTACTCCGCACGCGCGAGCCAGAAGGCGTCGCCCGCCATCGCGCCGATCCGCTGCCCGCGCACGGTCTGGGGTCCGCCGAGATACCAGAAGCGCTGCGCGCCCACCACTCCCACTGTCGTCCCCCCGCCCAGCGTGAGCAGGGCGCTGCCATTGCCGAAGGGGCGCGACGTGGTCAGCTCCAGCGCGGCGCGCCCGTAGCTCCCCGTGTCACCGCGCGCCGCTTCCAGCCGCAGGTCGCTGAAGAGGCGGAAGCCCGCGGGATCATCTCCGCGCGACGCGAGGAATCTGGAGCGTGCGCCCACGTATACACCGCGCGCCGCGTCGAGATTGGGCGCGAACTCTGTTCCGCTGATCACCCGCGCCAGCGAGAAGTTCGTGTGCTGCCGCGCCGTCCGCTCCTGCTCGGCGAACACCCCCCACCGGAGACCCTCGGAAGTGCCGCCGTCGGGCTCGTTCAGCAGCTCGAGCCCCGAGGCGCGGTAATAGAAGCCTTCGTCGTGCGCCCAGAGCAGCGCGGAAAGTGAGTTTCCGAGTGAGAATGGCGTCCCCCAATCGTTCGCGGACACCAGACGGTTATACGCGGTGATGCTGATCCGGCGATGCAGATCCGTGCGCATCGCACCCAGTTCCGCATTCGGCTCGAGATCCGCCACGCCGATGCGCGCCGTGCCGTGCAGCGAATAGCCGGCACCGAGTTCCTGATCTGCCCTGCCGCCCACAGACAATCCTTCCACCCGGTTGTAGCGCGGCCTGTCGAGCGCGAGCACGGGCATCTGCGGGGCGAAGCCCGCCTGCGCCGACATCGAGAGTGCCTGCGAGACGAGCGCGTCGAGCTCCGCGGGATCGTACAGCTCCTCGGTGCTGGCGTAGATGGAACTCGGCAGATCCGGCGAGTTGGCGAGCCGGGTGCTGTCGCACGAGATGGTGATGTGCACGGGGTCGGGATTCGACGACGACTTGCGGGTGTAGATGCGCGCCGGAGCAGTGTCGCACACCGCCTTCGCGCGTGCTCGACGGCGGGAGGCGCGCGACGAATCCTTGTCCGATGTACCACCGACACTGACGCTCATGCTGGTGCCCGCGCCGCGCGACGTGGAATCCACCACGATGGGCGGCAGCGGCGCACCGCTGTTCACGTTATCGTAGGTGTAGCGCTGCTCCAGCTTCATCGGCGAGCGCACGAGGCCTACCTTCACGCTGCCTTCCATCACCTGCAACCGGGGCAGCCAGAACTGGCCGCGATGCAGCCCGTATTCGATGCCGATTGCGTTCACCTGCGCGACCATCGGAAACAGGAAGGGACGCAGCAGCAGCGGGACGTCGTCCATCGAGTTGGGATCGTCTGCCTTCGCGACGGCCACGATGTCCATCGGGGTACTCATGCGGTACGCGGCCCGCACGAGCTGCCCTCCGGACAGGTCGAACCAGAGCGATCCCACCGCGAGATTCCATCGTGGTTCGCGCGGCCTCACGACCAGCTCGCGAAGGCGGATCTGGCTGTTATCGGGAAGACGGAAGCTGGCGGAGTCGCCGGCGGCGAAGATGTAATACGCCTCCGATCCCAGAGCGAGGGGGTCGACGATGCCCTCGTTCTCGTCCACTGCCTCGCGCGCCGCACTCGAGCCTGTCCACAGCGTCTGCCGTCCCGGATAGTACGGGATGGGAGAGATGTCGCTGTTGAAGCTTGCACTGCCGGACTTCCCCGCGATTGGGATGGCCGAGCGGGCGCCGGTGACCTCCACGTAGGCGCCGGTACCGCGGCGCCAGCGCACATGCGTCGCCTGCTCCGTACGGAAGGCCAGTCGCTCGCGGCCGATGGGTGACACGGCGATGCCTGCGGACACGCGCTGGTAGGTG
>JBBSVF010000206.1:0-5778 GCA_038233745.1 Gemmatimonadales bacterium | reverse complement strand
GCACACCATCGGCGTCCACCTCGCGCTGCATCGCCGCCAGCACCGTGTTCACACGCACAGCTTCTGCGGCCACGTCCAGATGAATCGCACCGTTCTTCGGGACGACGCCATTCGCGAAGAGCCGACCTCCCGCATTGCCCCGCAGATCCACGGAGTCCACGCGCACATCGCCATGCGAGAGTCGCACGCGCGCCTTATGCGCGAGGCGCCACGACACGGTATCGAACACGGCGCGCAGTGAATCAAGTGTGATATCGTGCACACCACTTGAAGGATGCGCGTACCGGCCGAGCGCCGCGTACGACACGAGCGAGTCCTGTCGTACCTGCAGATCAGCTATCACCTCGCCTCGCTCGCGACGTCCACTGGCATCCACTCGATCGAAGGCGTAGCCCATCGCCCGCACGCTGTCGGCCGCCACGCGAAAGGAGAGAGGCGCCGACTCGCGGCGGATATCCGGCGAGCTCACCGTGGCATCGAGCGCCGCCACCGCGTTGCCTCGCGCCACCAGTCCAACGCCACGAATGGTGGCGTCCACTCCGAGTTCCTTCACATTGCCGAGCAGCAGGCCCCGCGCCTGGAGTCTCCCCGCCAGCGAATCCCGCCGGATGGGTGCCACAGAGTCCGGCACGAGTTCTACACCCTCCGGCAATCCCAGCGCGATCCGTTCGATGCGCACACTCTCGGCGCGCCGTGCCGAATCGGCGCGCGCCGCAGCGACTCGTGCGGCGCGCCGGCCGCTCGACAGCGCCACCACACCGGTCTCCGCAGTGCCCAGCCACGGACGAAGTGCACCAAGCGAGTCCACGTCCAGCGCAAAATGAAGGGTTCCACGACGATCAGCCACGAGACCGAAGGTGCCATTCGCCGAGAGACGCACACCGCGCTGTGCCGCCTCGAGCGCCGTGAGCGTGAGGAGGCCATTCCTCGTGTGACCAGCTGCACGCACACGGTCGAGCGCGAAGGTGTCATAACGAGCACGGGTGAGATCGACGGCGAATACCGCGTCGGCCGAGCGGGGCGAGGTGCCGGAGCCCTTCGCCAGGAGAGTGCCAGTGAGCAGTGTCCGCGGAGCCCGGGTGCTCAGGACATTGGCATTCAACGCATCGACGGCGACGTTCACATCGTAGCGGGTGCGTGAGCCGGTGCGGGCGAGTGCTGCCCGCCCGCGGATCGTACCGCCATCGGCAGCGCGGAGTGTTCCGTTGATTCGCAGATCGCGCGCTGTCCCGTGCGCGTGGACGTCACCACCGAGGGTGCCGTGAAGGCCGGCATTCGGGAGAAAGTGCGCAACGGTCGCCAGGTCGAGCGGGAGCAGACGCGCATCAGCCTCGATCTGGCCGCTGCCCTTGGCATAGCGTCCGGAGCCCACGACGTGCGAGCGCTCGCTGCCATTCACATGCGTGAGATCGCCGCGCACATTCCACCCATCGTGCATCGCGCCACTCACGGTGGCGGTACCGCTGATCGCTCCGTCGAGCGGAAGCTTCACGCCGGCGCCGCGCACCGTTCCCAGGCGGATCGGGCGGAGGTCCACCGAGAGATCGCGCGCCGAGAAGCCGTGATCGAACCCGATGCCTCCCTTGGCCAGAATACGACTGGTGCCGGAGGCGCGATCATCGAAGCGGACGTCGGCGTCGAGCTGCAGATCCTGTGGCGATCCGCTTACCGCGAACTGTCCATTCAATGTGCCGCTTCGCGACAGCATCACCTGCGGCGCGAGCCGGTGAACGATCTCGGTGGTGAGATTCGCCACACGGACATTCGCACCGTGCACCACCACTTCCGCCGGTTTGCCTTTCGGCTTGATCCGCAGAACGTCCGCCTCACCACGAACCGTGGCGTCTGCATACTGCAGGTTCGCATCACGGATCACGAAGTTCGCGGAATCGCCGTGAAGACGCATGATATAGTGAGCAGCGCCTCCACCCGTGGTGGGCAGCTTCGGATCCAGCCATCGCAGATCGTTAAGTGCGAGTTGCGGGAGCTGCAGGTCCAGCATGAAGCCCGATTTGTGAAAGCCGATTGTTCCATCGCCGGTCACCTTCGAGGCAGGCAGGCGCATGTGCGCTCCGCGCCACCAGAGCGAATCCTTACTGGCGAACAGCGTGCCCGCGAGCGATCGCACATCGATGACGGGAGGACGATAAGGCTCCGCGATCATGGAGAGCGCTGCAATCTCCACACGCGTCGGCGCTGCCCCGCCCGGCACGGCCACCTGCGGCAAGCGCGCGTCGATGTCGCGATAGTCGAGCAGTCGCTGGTAGCCATTGGGAACGCGTACAGTGCGCTTTCGCGCCGTTACTCGGAGCGCCGCGGCAACTTCGGCCTCGCGCCGCCCGGGAGTAAGTGCAGTATCGGGCCGCCACGGGCGGCGATATTCGAAGTGCCCATGGTGTATGACCACATTGCTGATCTCCGGCGGCGTACGCCCACCTCTGGTGCGGCTCGCGGTATCGGCCTTCGGTTTCATGAGACGCTGGAAGTTCCAGCGCTCGCCCGGACGCTTGTCGAGCAGGACGTACGGTGTGTCGAGCGTGACCGCCCGGATCACCGCGTGCCCGCGTAGCGCGGGAAGCAACGCATAACGCACCGTCACCGCGCGCGCCGTGAAGACGGGCTTGTGCGCGCTGTCCATCAGCGATACGTCGCGCAGCGTGGCACCACCCAGCAGATTTCCGCGCAGCGAGCCGATCTCGAGCTGCCCCAGCATACGCGTATTCGCCTGTGATACCACGATGCGCCGGACACGCTCGTTGCCCCACGGCGTCATGGTGAGCACAACTACCGCCACAAGTCCCACGATCAGAGGCAGCACAACCACAGCCAGAATCGTTCGCGTCGCGCGTCTCGCGCGACTCCCGTCAGTCGAAGGCCCCCCGTTCACGGCGCGCATCAGAAGGCCTGTCCCATCGCGAAGTGCACCACGATCCGCCGCCCGATGCTGCGAAGAAATCCGGGCGACGGATCGAGGATGGAATACGACTTCTCTCGCGCCAGAATCACCACGCTGTCGTTCCCGGTGACTGGATCCGTGACCGCCACAGCCACCGGAAGTGATTCATGCCCGGTGGGCCGAAGCCCGAAGTCCAGACGAAGTACACCGAGTGGCGATCGGTAACGAAAGCCGAAGCCGGGAGTGACGGCGCCTTTCGCCTTCCCGGGCGACGCGAGCCCCGCCGTGCCGACGTACGCACCATCCAGAAATGCGACACCGCCCAGCGCCTTCACGATGGGGACGCGCAGCTCTGCACTGGCCTCGAGCACGGAGCTGCCACCCAGCGGTCGCGCGAAGAACTCGTTCCCCGGAACCGCCGAGGGATCACAGCTGCCATCGCGAATGCTCGCGTCGGAACAGCCGGCAGACACCAGCGACGACCGCCGCACCTGAAGGATCTGCGGACCGAGCTCGTTCTCAGCGAACCCGCGCACCGACTGCATTCCCCCCGCGTAGAATCGGGCGCGCGGATGAAGAATTCCTTCTCCCGTGCCCGCCAGGCCGAGCGCGGAGCGATCGGCACTCGGCCGAACGAATCCGAAGCGGCCGTGGAGCGCGAGCACCTTCGGCAGCCCCTCGATTCCCTGGACGATCTTCGCCGACCCGATCGACTTGTACCACGACCCGTTTGCCGAGATGCGCGAGTGTGCGAAAGTAGAGCCCGTGATCGAGGAGGCATGCTCGGCGTCGACGACAGCCGTGTATCCAGTGGTCGGGACTTCGAGATCGTCGGAGCGATCAATCCAGGCACTCAACCCGATCGGCGCCAGACGCTGGCGTTTCACGAGCGCGTCGCGATCACCGGCGTCGCAAATGCCATAGCCGGCGCAGAAGTAGACCGCGCTCGCTTGCACCCGCGTGGACTCCAGCCGATACGAAAGCCCGACTGGAAACTGCGTGTCCCTCTCGTGGACGATACCAACTGTGGCTCCGAAGTCCTCGTCGACCACGACATTCGGCACCGCTCGGCGACCAGCGAACCCCGTGATCGCCGCGGAGGTGCGCGGGCCGGCGATCCAGGGCTGCGTGAGCGTGGCGGTGATCTGATAGGTGGGCGCGCTGAGTGCGCCAACGCCTCCTCCCGTCGTGGTGCCCGCGTCGCGGAAGATGGCGCGCCCATTGAGCTGGTCGGCCAGGAGATTTCCGACCGCGGCACGAAGCGAGAGCCAGCGCGCACTACCGAGGGAGTTGAGACGAAGGTCGGCGGCCGCCTGACCGTACTCGATGGTGTTGAAGCCCGCGGTGAGCTCTGCGTGATGCGGCGCGACTTCGGTGATCGCTACCGTGATCGACTTGATGCTGTCACCGGACGGAGGTGTGATCACGAGCGCGCGCGCGAGCGCTGGCGACTGGAAGAGCCGCTTCTGCGATTCCAGCACGCGATCCCGCGTGTAGAGCTCGCCGGGAAAGAGAACGACACCGCGCCGCAATGCCGCATCGCTGAGCGCCGCGTTGCCCTCGAAATGCACATCGCCCACTCGCGTGAGATACCGCGGGTCGATGTCGATCGTGAGCGCAATGCGGTGCTGCGCATCGGACCCCGGCGCGGTCGTGTCGATCGTGACATCTCCATAGCCCTTGTTCCAGACCGCGGTATGCAGCCGCGAAAGGGTAGTATCGAGCGCGATGAGACTGAGGGCATCTCCATCATGTAGCGTCACGGCCTCATTCACCTCCGCGTCGGTCAGCACTGACGTGCGCTGCCGAACCACGAGCGGCGAGACGACGGTGGGCGGCCCTTCAGCAATGCGGAAGGTGACCTGGGTACCGCGGCCGGAGGGAGCGAGCACTGTGTCCACCTGGGCGCTCCGGTACCCGCGCTGCCAGTAATAGACGCGAAGCTTGGTGATATCCTCGCCGAGGGCCGAAGGCGTCGTCCGGCGCCGGTCGTTCACGAGCTGCGAGCCCGTGAGCTTGCAGAGCGGAGCGATGAACACCAGCCGGCAGGTGGTCGCGCGCGTGAAGATCACTCGCTTGAGGTCGCTGGACGACACATTGGTGGCGCCCGCGAAGACCAGCCCGGACACGTCGATCGAGTCGTGCAGATCGGCGTGCATCGTGGGCTGCTGGGCACGGATGTCGTGCGCGGAGAGCATGCAGAGCGCCGCGGCGACCGAGAGGGTGTAACGCAGGGAAACCATCAGGGCATTCGGGAAGATCGCAGCCGCGCTTGCGGACGCGGCTGTGGAAGCGAAAAACGGGCCGCTGCCTCAAGTGAAGCAGCGGCCCGCAGTTACAACGTTGAGCAGGAACTAGTAGCGGTAGTGTTCCGGCTTGTACGGGCCATCCACTGGTACACCGATGTACGCGGCCTGTTCAGGGCTGAGCGCGGTGAGCTTCACGCCGAGCTTCTCCAGGTGGAGACGCGCCACCTTCTCGTCCAGATGCTTGGGCAGCGTGTAGACCTTCCGCTCAAGATTGTCGGCATTCTTGTGCAGTTCGAGCTGCGCCATCACCTGGTTGGTGAACGAGGCCGACATCACGAAGCTGGGATGCCCCGTCGCACATCCGAGGTTCAGCAAACGGCCCTCGGCCAGGATCATGACGGAATGGCCGTCAGGGAAGACGAACTCGTCGTACTGCGGCTTGATGTTGATGCGCGTGATGCCCTTGCGCTTCAGGCCGGCCATGTCGATCTCGTTGTCGAAGTGGCCGATGTTGCCCACGATCGCCTGGTGCTTCATCGCCTTCATGTGATCGGCGGTGATGACGTCGTAGCAGCCGGTCGCCGTGATGAAGATGTCGGCGGTGGCGACCACGTCCTCCAGGGTCGCGACCTG
>JBBSVF010000205.1:0-5784 GCA_038233745.1 Gemmatimonadales bacterium | reverse complement strand
GATCAAGAACAAGAGATTTGAAGGTCGCCCTATCCGGCCGTTTCCGTAGAAATCCGGAGGATCCGTTACGAACGCTCCACGAGCCCCGCCACACAAATCTCAAGATCACGCAGCTTCAATCTCCACCTGGTTGTCATAAAAAACCGGTCCATGCCCCATATCCGTCTCCCGCTGCGACGTGGTCTGATTCACGTTCGCCCCATCCCCCGCGAGCTTGCCCCACCAGATACTCGGCGCCCACACGACACCCTCGCGAATCGTCGGTTCCACACGGGCCCGCGCGAGGAACGCCCCGCGATCGTTGTGCACCGTCACGATCATTCCCGGCACAATCGCCCGGCGTTCGGCATCCGCCGGGTGCAGCAGCACCTCCGGCTCCTTCGCCTGTCGCCGCAACGACGTCACATTCACGAACGTCGAGTTCAGGAAGGTGTGCGCCGGTGAGGAGATGAGCGTGAGGGGATACCGGCGCACGCGCTCCGGATCACGCTCCACGGACTCGTACGGTGCGATGTAATCGGGCAGGGGATCGAGCCCCTCCCCAATCATTCGCTCCGAATACAGCTCGCATCGTCCGCTCGGCGTCGGGAACGCTCCGGTGGCATAGGGGAGGTATGGCGTCGGCAGGTTGAGGCGCATCCAGCCACGGTCGAGCAATGCGTCGAGCGTCACGCCCTCCAGTTTCGGTCCGGCATTCGACAGCGACTGACGGATGACCTCCAGATCGTCGTCCTGCATGGCCGGATGCGTGAGCCCCATTCGCGCCGCGATGAGCCGGAAGATCTCGCTGTTGGGCTTCGCCTGGCCGATCGGCGCGATCGACGGGCGATTGAGCGTCACGTAGTGATGGCCGTACGCATAGTGCACGTCCCAGTGCTCCAACTGCGTCGTGGCCGGCAGGACGATATCCGCCCAGTCACAGGTGTCAGTCTGGAAGTGCTCCAGCACCACCATGAACAGGTCCTCGCGCGCCATGCCGCGCAGCACTGCATTGCGATCAGGCGCAACCGCGGCTGGGTTGCTGTTGTACACCACCATTGCGCGCACCGGAGGGCCACCCACTCCCGCGTCGGGCGACGTGAGCGCCTCGCCCAGCCGAATCATGTTGATGGTGCGCACCGGCGGCGACAGGTCCGGCCGGCCGACGGCTGCGCGATTGAACTGGAAGTTCGCCGACGTGGAGAGTTGCACACCGCCCCCGGCCCGCCGCCAGTGTCCCGCCACCGCTGGAATGCAGGCGATGTTTCGCACGGCCATGCCACCGCCCGCGTGCCGCTGCAGGCCGTAGTTGATGCGGATGAACGCCGCCCGCGCCCGTCCCAGCCGCTCGCCCAGCGAAATCACCTCGCTCTCCGTGAGTCCCGTCACCTGCGCCGTGCGCGCCGGCGTCCACTCGGTAGCGCGCACACGCAGCTCCGCGTGCCCGAGCGTGTACTGCTCCAGGAAATCCGCGTCTTCCAGCCCCTGGTGAAAGATCACGTGCATGATCCCGAGTGCCAGCGCCGCATCGGTGCCGGGTCGGATGGCGAACCATTCGTCGCACTGGGCTGCCGTTCGCGTGCGGATGGGATCGATGCACAGCACCTGTGCTCCACGCTCGCGTGCCGCGAGAATGAAGGGCCAGAGATGTGGATTGGCGGTGAGGGTGTTCGTCCCCCAGAGCACGATGAGATCGCTCTCCGGTACGCCCTCGGTATCCGCCCCGACATTGGCGCCGACGGTCATGCGCATCCCCAGGCCACCCGCCGTGGAGCAGATGGTTCGGTCCAGCTTGCTCGCACCGAGCAGGTGGAAGAATCGATGGTCCATCGCCTCGCCCTGGACGAGTCCCATCGTGCCTGCGTAAGAGTACGGAAGGATCGATTGCGCTCCATCGGCGGAGTCTGCGATGGCGCCAAGACGCATCGCGATCTCGTCGAGTGCGTCATCCCAGGAGATCGGCTCGAAGCGTCCCTCTCCTTTCGCGCCCACCCGCCGCAGCGGTGTCGTGAGGCGGTCGGAATGGTAGGTGCGCTCGATGTAGCGATTCACCTTGGCGCACAGAAAGCCGTGAGTCACGGGATGATCCGGATCGCCGGCGACGCGCACCGCCGTGCCATCTTTTACCGTCACCAGCATCGCGCAGGTGTCGGGACAATCGTGCGGACATGCGCCCCGCACGACGCCATCCAGGGGAAACGCGGGCACTGAAGAGTCCGGAATTGCGGCCATCGGTATGGGGCTCGGGTTGCCCGCTGAACGTAGCGCCTGCGATCGTCTCCATCCATCAGCATTGGCGATTCGGCTGGAGCTGGAGCCGTATAATACCATGTGGAGTAACGAGTTATGGGCCTTGCAGACAGCGGGCCCGGGCGGCGATGCCGATGCCTGCCACCCTTCGAGCGAGCCACTGCATGAGGTCGCCTGATGAAGATGTTGTGGCGCTTTGACTTGGGCTTCGTGAATCCGCTCTTGACAGAACATCCGGGAAACCTAGCTTTCCTCCCGCTGAAGCCGGGCACACCACGTGCGCGGACCAACGCGTCATTCACACAAGACCTTTCAGGAGATACACCATGAAGCGCCTGGCCCTTGCCGCCGTCGTGCTCCTCGCCGCGTGCAGCACCAAGGAAACCCCCGCAGTTGATACCACCGCCGCCATGGCACCCGCTCCGGCGATGGCTGTCGACACCGGCATGAAGATGGATTCCATGACCGCCGCGATGCAGATGGATACGGCCATGAAGAAGACCGACACGGCCATGAAGAAGATGGAGCAGGCCAAGGACGCGATGAAGGCCGCAAAGCCGTAATCAGCACCCTGCACGATGAACGGGGCGGCACACGAGAGTGTGCCGCCCCGTTTTCTTTGCGTTCCGCGCGCTGCTCAGTGGTGCGCTGCCCACCACGAGAATGCATCGGCGATGCCCGTCTCTGGCTCCACCGGCGGAACCCAGCCGAGCTCGTTCATCGCGCGCTGTGACGTGAACGGATTGTCACGCGAGATGAAGTCGAACGACGCGTCACTCGCCGCGTTCAGCTGAGCGCCCATCACCAGCGGCGCGACTGACCGGAAGAGTTCGAATGCTCCCCGCGCGAGGAATCGCGGCACCGACGGCGTGCGAATGGTGACGCCGAGTCCTTCGCCGGCGAGCTCCACGAAGCGGCGAACGGTCACGTGACCATCGTTCGCGAGGTTGTAGGCCCGCCCGCCAGCCGCATCGCTCTCGAGGGCGCGCACTGCGCCGTCTGTGACGTTTGCGGCGTGCACGATCGCCAGCGTCGTGAGTCCGCCGGCAATCACGGGTGCCACTCCATGCCGAAACAGCCGCGCCATGCGTGGCACGAACTGCCGGTCGTAGCGGCCGTAGATCACATCCGGACGAATGGCAGTGGCCCACACGCGACCTGCGGCGTGCGCCTCCATCACCAGCGTTTCGGATTCCCGCTTTGAACGTGCGTACCACGCGCCATCCGGCATGGGCGCGTATGGCGTCTCCTCACTCGTCGACCCGCGCGCCTGATACCGCGCCTGCGCGCCGTAGACGGCAACACTGCTCACATGCAGCAGACGCGCGCCAGACGTGGCACAGGCGGCGATCATGTTCGCCGTGCCCTCCACATTCACTCGACGATACTCCTCCCAGCCGCCCCGCGGCGTGATCACGGCGGCCGCGTGGAACACCGCATCCACGCCACGCGCCGCGAGCTGCAGGCTGGTGGCATCGAGCATGTCTCCCGTGGCCAGCTCCACGCCGGAGCGGCTCAGCACACCGGCGCGCGCGGCATCGCGCACCAGCGCCCGCACATGCCATCCGTCCTGCTGCAGGCGCTCCACGAGATGACGGCCGAGCATGCCCGTGGCTCCCGTCACGAGCGCGGTGCGCGTCACGAGACGGCAGGCGCGGGGATCACGGAAATGTCTACCGTTCCGAGGGCGTCCTCGCCCAGGCGCACCACGAGCTGGCTGCCCGGCTCCACCTCGCGGCGCACCATCGCGATGCCGATCCAGCCGAAGCGCGGCGACTGCGCGACGCTTCGCACGTCGCCCACCTGCAGCCCCACCTCGTCGTGCAGGGTAGCGCCCGTGGCCAGGGACGTGCCTTCGTGCAGATGGACGCCCCGCAGATGACGATTCACGCGGCCGCGAAAGTGCACGCGGGCCACGGTCTCCTGACCCACATAGCATCCCTTCGTGTACGAGATGCCGTCGAGCTCGTCGAAGTTCGCTTCCTGCGCCAGCGTCTCATCAGTCATGTCGATGCCCCACGCGGGACGCCCGGCCTCGACGCGCGCCACGGTCCAGAGCTCCGCATCACCCGCAACGGCACCGGCATCGAGTGCGGCGTCACGCAGGGCATTCTCGTGCGCGGCCTCCACCAGGATGTCGAACCCCTGCACTCCGAGATCCACCGAACGGATGACGCGGACTGCGGAGTCCTCAAAGGTCCCTTCCACATGCGCGTACGGCAGCAGGACGCCAAGCCCCGTGCCCGCCACTCCGGTGATCTTCTCCACCACATGATGCGCTGTCGAACCATACACGCCCACCATCCGCATCGTTGACGTGAGATCCCGGTGCGGCGCGAGTCGCGGATTGACGTACTTCCGCACAGTGCCGGCCCACCCCTCGGCGGCCAGCGGGCCGCTGTCGGTGAGCACGCCGGCCTCCGTCACGAAGACGCGGACATCGGCGATGATCTTTCCCTTGGCAGTGAGCGCGGCGGCATAGCAGCCCTGACCGGGCAGCAGCGACTGCACGTCGTTCGTCACCAGGCCCGCCACCATCTCTGCCGCGCGTGCGCCCAAGAGCTCCAGGCGCCCGCGGGCACTCCGGTCGAAGACCACCGCGCTCGTCTGCAGTGCGCCGTAGGCATCCGGGTAGAGAGGAATCACGTCGTTCTCGGTCATGGATGTCCGGATCCGGGAGTCAGGCCAGCCAGCATGTCGAGGGCCGACAGCTGGAGTCCGTCGATTGCGTCAACCGCCCCATGCGCCTCCAGCGCCTCGTGCGACGGCGCCTGCACGGCGACGACGCGGAAGCCCGCGTGCATTGCCTCCTGGAGCTGATTCAATTTGTCGGCCAGCACGATCGACCGATGAACACTCAATCGACGTCGCTCCGCAATCACGACGGCTGCGCGACGATAGAGTGCCTGCGCAGAGTCGCCGCTGGCTGCCCGATCATTTGCGCACATCACGCCGGCGATGCATGCATCGAGCTCCGTGACCCGCAGCATGGCCTCCGTGGTCTCCCGTGGCGCGCGCGTCACGATCAGCACCGGTCCGATCTGCTGTGCCGCCTCGAGGAATTCCCGGACGCCAGCACGCAGGGTGACGCCGAGCGAGAGCGCGTGCTGGACATGACGCTCGGCGTCGAGGGCGATCAGTTCACGCTCGGTATCATCTGCTGCGCCCCGTGTTGACGATTGACGTCGCTCAGCCTGCGCAATGGCCTGCTCGCGCGGCAGCCGAACGTCAACCAGTACCTGCTCCCATTCGATCAGGAGCGCGTCAGCCATCGCGCTCGGCCACGGCGTAAGACGCATCCAGCAGATCCACCGGATGCACGGCTCGCGCGGCGATGCCCTGCTGTCGCAGTCCCGCGCCGATCTGCATGAGGCATCCGGGATTGCCCGTGGCGACGTAGGGAGCGCCGCTCGCCCGGATGTTGGCGAGTTTCGGCTCGAGTACAGCGTCGCTCGTATCCGGCTCCACGAGATTGTAGATGCCCGCACTGCCGCAGCAGTGCTCGCTGCCCTCCAGCGGCACGAGGGTGAGCGAGGGAATGGCCGCCAGCACATG
>JBBSVF010000204.1:0-5839 GCA_038233745.1 Gemmatimonadales bacterium | reverse complement strand
GCCGCCGCGCGACGCTCGGCCTCATCAGGATCGAACACGGCGCGCCCTGCCGCAGCGCCTGGACTGGCCGGAAGTCCGGTGGCAATCGGCGTCGCCCGCACACTGGAGTCGATCACGGGATGCAGCAGCTGATCGAGCTGATCGGCCGGTACGCGACGCACGGCCTGCTCGCTGTCGATCATGCCCTCGTCCACCATCTCCGTGGCGATGCGCACTGAAGCGGCGGCCGTGCGCTTGCCCGTTCGAGTCTGCAGCAGGTACAGCCGGCCGCGCTCCACGGTGAACTCGATGTCCTGCATGTCGCCGAAATGGCGCTCCAGGCGATCCTGCGTGGCCAGCAGCTCCTCGTAGGCACCCGGCAGCCGACTGGACATCTCATCGATGCTGAGCGGGGTGCGAATACCGGCGACAACGTCCTCCCCCTGCGCATTCACCAGGAACTCGCCATAGAAACGACGTTCGCCGGTGCTCGGATTCCGCGTGAACGCTACACCGGTGCCGGAGTCGTCGCCGAGGTTGCCGAACACCATGCTCACCACGTTCACGGCGGTGCCCAGATTTTCGGGGATGCCCGCGTGCCGGCGATAGTCCACGGCCTTCTTCAACGTCCAGCTCTTCCAGACGGCCTCGATGGCGCCCCAGAGTTGCTCGCGTGGCTCCATGGGGAACTCGGCGCCTGTGGTGGTGCGCACAAGTGCCTTGTATTCCTCCACCAGATTGCGCAACACTTCTTCACTCAGCTCCGAGTCACTGTCGACGCCGGAGGTCATGCGCCTGGTGGAGAGCAGCTGCTCGAATCGCGAGAAGGGGACGCCGAGGACGACGTCGCCGTACATCTGAATGAAGCGCCGATAGGAATCGTACGCGACGCGCGCGTTCCCGCTCGCCCGGGCGAGCCCGCTCACCGTGCGATCGTTGAGCCCGAGGTTCAGGATGGTTTCCATCATGCCGGGCATCGACACGGCAGCGCCGCTGCGCACCGAGACGAGGAGCGGATCGGCGGGATCGCCGAGGCGCTTGCCACTCACCTCTTCGAGGCGGGTGAGATTCTGCTCCACTTCCGAACGAAGGTCGTCTGCGACGGTACCCTCGCGCAGATACACCATGCACCGATCGCAGGCGATCGTGAACCCGGGCGGCACGGGCACGCCGAGGTTGGTCATCTCCGCGAGGTTCGCGCCCTTGCCGCCGAGCACGGACTTCATCTCACGAGTGCCTTCGGCAGATCCGCCGCCGAAGAAGTAGACAGACGAGGTCACAGGCAGGTCAGGTGAGGGAGAGTTCAGCAGCCGCAGCCCATCCGGAGTGACGCGGGGTCAGTGGGCGGAGCAGTTGGATAGTCGCCGGAGAAGCATGCATGGCAGAAGCCAGCAGGACCGTCCGGGACGGACTCGAGCATCCCGTCGAGTGAAAGGTAGCCCAGCGAGTCGACGCCGAGGCTGACACGCATCTCGTCGAGAGTCTGATTGGCGGCGATGAGTTCGTCGCGGCTGGGAGTGTCGATTCCGTAGTAGCAGGGACCGGTGACGGGTGCCGAGCTCACGCGCATGTGCACCTCCTTCGCGCCTGCTGCGCGCACCAGCGCCACGAGTCCCCGGGTGGTGGTGCCGCGCACGATGGAATCGTCCACCATCACCACGCGCCGGCCGTCGATCACCTCGCGAACGGCGTTGTATTTGAGGCGGACCTTGGCGTCGCGGGTGGCCTGCGTGGGCTGGATGAAGGTGCGCCCAACGTAGTGATTGCGGATGAGCGCCAGCTCGTACGGCAGTCCGCTCTCCTCCGCGTACCCGATCGCCGCCGAGTTGGAGGAGTCGGGGACGCTGAACACCAGCTCCGCGCCTGGCGCGGGGCACTCTCGCGCGAGTCGCTGGCCGAGTGTCCGGCGCGCGCGGTCGACCGACCCGCCAAAGATGCGGCTGTCCGGGCGGGCGAAGTACACGTGCTCGAAGACGCAGCGATGGAGCGACTTGCGTTCGAAGGGAAAGAGCGAGCGCTCACCGCTGTCATCGATGGCGATGATCTCGCCAGCCTGCACATCGCGCTCGAAGGTGGCGCCGACGATATCGAGGGCGCAGCTCTCCGATGCGAACACGGGGGCACCGTTCAGGCGCCCCATTACCAGTGGCCGCCAGCCCCGCGGATCGCGCGCGGCCAGCAGGGTATCGCCGAGGACGATCAGCACGCAGTACGCACCCTCCACGCCCTGCAGCGCATCCGTCAACCGTCCTTCGGGTGTGGCCGCGGTGGAACGGGCGAGCCGGTGCACGATCACCTCCGAGTCCATGCTCGACGCGAAGATCGATCCCAGATCCTCGAGCTCCGCGCGCAGCTCGCCCGCGTTCACCAGGTTGCCATTGTGTGCAAGGGCAATGTGTCCGCCACGCGACGACACGAGCACCGGCTGCGCGTTCTCGATGGAGGAGGAACCCGCGGTGCTGTAACGCGTATGGCCGATCGCGATCCGGCCACCGAGGGCGTCGAGCTGCGGAGTGGACATGTCCGAGACGAGGCCCATGCTGCGAACCCCCCGTGCGCTCCCATCCTGTTCGACGGTGACGATGCCCGCGGACTCCTGGCCACGGTGCTGAAGCGAATAGAGACCGAGCTTGGTGAGCGCCATCGCGTCATCGTGCCCGCGCACTCCGAAGATTCCGCACATGGTCAGACCACCGCGTCCGCAATGAGCGCCGCGTCGGCGGCTGACGCCGTGCGGCCCATGATCTCCGGAATCGCGTCGTGCCAGGCATGCGCGAGTGCTGCGACGTCGAGCGCGACGGTGCGTCCCCGGAGGGTGAGCGAGATCGTCGGCGAATCCTGCACAGTCCCGATGACGTTCGCCGGCACGCCGTGGGCGGACGCGATGTCTGCCAACGCTGAGGGATCGCTGGTGGTGACGATCACGCGCCCCTGCGCCTCGCCGAACAACAGCGCGCGCTCGGGCAATCCATTCCAGGCACTCAGGTCGATGGTGGCGCCAAGCAGGGCGTCGCGCTCCATCATGGTGCACTCCGCGAGTGCCACCGCGAGCCCGCCGTCGGCGCAGTCGTGTGCAGACGAGATGACACCCGCCGCAATTCCCGTGAGAAGGCAATCGACCAGCGCCTTCTCTGCAGCGAGGTTGCAACGCGGCGGCTGTCCGGCCACCACGCCATGAACGCGCTGGAGATACTCGCTCCCGCCGATCTCGTCAGTATTCTCGCCGAGGAGGACGATCGTGCTCCCAGAAATGGCGAACGACGAGCGGGTGACGTGCGCGAGTGATTCCACCAGTCCCACCATCCCGATCACCGGCGTGGGATACACTGCGCCACGCGGATTTTCATTGTAGAGGGAGACGTTGCCACCCGTGACGGGGGTGCCCAGCGCGGTGCACGCTTCGCCCATCCCGATGACCGCTTCGCGCAACTGGAAATACACGTCGGGCTTCTTCGGATTGCCGAAGTTGAGATTGTTGGTGATGGCCATGGGTCGCGCACCCGCGCAGGCCACATTGCGCGCGGCCTCTGCCACGGCGATGCGTGCGCCCTCGCGAGGATCCAGAAATACGTAGCGTCCGTTGCAGTCGGTCTTGAGGGCCACGGCCTTGTCGGTGCCGCGGATGCGGACGACCGCGGCATCGCCGCCCGGGCCGACCACGGTGCTGGTGCGCACGGTGTGATCGTACTGTTGATACACCCATCGCTTGCTGGCAATCGTCGGCGACGAGAGCAGGCGGGTGAGCGTCCAGGTGATGTCAGCTTCCTCCGATCGCGGAAGGATGGCGTGCACGTCTCGTCCGCGGCGCGCCTGCACGTCCGGGCTCTCGACTGCCTCCGGCTCGTACGTGGGGCAGTCTGTGACGAGACGGATACCCGGGAACTCCGCCACCACGCGATCGCCTTCTACCACACGATAGACCGGCTCGGCAATCACTTCACCGATCACCGCCGCGGTGAGATCCCATTTTTCCAGGATCGCGCGTACCTGCTCCTCGCGCCCTTGTATCGCCACCACGAGCATGCGCTCCTGCGATTCGCTGAGCAGCAGCTCGTACGGAGTCATGTTCTCTTCGCGAGCCGGCACCTTGAGGGTGTCGATGACGACGCCGACGTCTCCGCGCGCAGCCATCTCCGCGGATGACGACGTGAGACCCGCCGCGCCCATGTCCTGGATGGCGACGATGTGCCCGCTCCGGATCAGCTCGAGACTCGCTTCCAACAGCAGTTTCTCGGTGAAGGGATCGCCGACCTGCACGCGCGGGCGCTTGGCCTCACTCGCTTCGGAGAGATCCTCGGAGGCGAACGACGCGCCATGGATGCCGTCGCGGCCCGTGCGGGCGCCCACGGCGATGATCGGATTCCCCACGCCCTCCGCCACCGCACGAATGAGCTCGTCCTCGCGAAGCAGGCCCACGCACATGGCATTCACGATGGGATTGCCTTCGTAGGCGTCGTCGAACACCACCTCACCAGCCACCGTCGGGATGCCCACACAGTTGCCGTAATCGCCAATCCCCTTCACGCAGCCGGCGAACAGGTATCGTACCCGATCGCTGTCGAGCGAGCCGAAGCGCAGTGAATTCAACAGCGCGATGGGGCGTGCACCCATAGTGAACACGTCGCGGAGAATCCCGCCCACGCCGGTGGCTGCGCCCTGGTAGGGTTCCACCGCCGACGGGTGATTGTGCGACTCGATCTTGAAGGCGATCGCGAGACCATCGCCGATGCTGATCACGCCGGCATTCTCTCCAGGCCCCTGGAGGACGTACGGCGCCGTGGTGGGCAAGGTGCGGAGCAGGGGGCGCGAATGCTTGTACGAGCAGTGCTCACTCCACAGCGCGCTCACGATCCCGAGTTCCGTGAAGGTGGGTACACGGCCGAGCATGTCGAGCAGGCGCGAGTACTCATCCTCGGTGATGCCATGCTCGGCGATGAGCGCGGGGGTGATCGCCGGGTCGCCGGGGCGCGCGGTGACTGTCACGATCGGCCGCCGGGTCGCGCCTGTGCGGCCCGGGTGCGGGCGGCGGCGGCGGGAATGGCGCGCGGCGAGCTGCTCTCGCCTGTGTACCGCCGGCGAGCGTCGCGAAAGATCGCGTCCACCACACTGTCGCGCTGCAGGATCACGAGATCGTGCATGCCACACCGGCGCACACAGCTGTTGCGATAGAAGAGATACTCCATGACGTTCGCGCGGCGGCTCGTGAGCGGCTCTCCGAGTGCAGCCACCACCTGGGAGCGGCTCATTCCCGGCCTGACGGTCTGAGCGCCGGAACGGAACGGGAGAGCAACAAGGACGACAGCGATGAGTGCAGCGACGTGGCGCATGCGGCGATCCTCGATCAGGTGGCTACGTGATGAAGCAGGGATTCGAACAGGGCACGTCCATCCGCCGATCCCAGCAGCGGGTCCACGGCGCGCTCGGGATGCGGCATCATGCCCAGCACGTTACCGGCGGCGTTCACGATGCCGGCGATATCGCGCATGGAGCCGTTCGGGTTGTACACCTCGAGCGCCTCGTCGTGGCGGGGCGCATACCGGAAGGCAATCCGGCCTTCTCCTTCCAGGCGATCGAGGGTCTCCTCGTCGGCACTGAAGCGTCCGTCGCCGTGCGCGACTGGCAGCACGATGAGTTGCCCGTCCTCATAGCCTGCGGTAAAGCGCTGACCTGCGCCCTCGACCCGCAGCGTGATGGGCGCGCACACGAACTTCAGTGAGGCATTGCGGAGAAGGGCACCGGGGAGCAGGCCGGCCTCGCAGGCGATCTGGAAACCGTTGCAGATCGCGAGAACCGGCCCACCACGCTCCGCGTGCTTCACCACCGCTGCCATGATCGGGCTGAATCGAGCGATGGCACCCGG
>JBBSVF010000203.1:0-5843 GCA_038233745.1 Gemmatimonadales bacterium | reverse complement strand
GCTCGCCTGCCTTCCGCAGAACCCTGTCGTCCTGTGCGCATGGCACACCTCTGTCGTCCTCCCCGATCCGAAGGACCTGCAGGTGCAGGTGCAGGCCCTTCGCTGCGCTCAGGGCGACAGCTCCGCTCAGCGCGACAGCTCCGCTCGAGGCGACAGTTTAGGGCCGATCAGCGATCCGCATCATCATCGTCCTCGCTGATCGCCCCCGCCCCGCCGTCGGCAACGCGCGGCACGATCACCGGCTTCCCCGCCGCCTGCAGCAGCGCATTGATTCTGGGCAGCGTGGCATCGATCGTCCGATGCATGCGAGCCAGTTCACTCGTGAGCTGTGCGTCGAGCTGCGTGAACACGACCATCGTCTGCGCCGTCGGCCGCGCCTCCGCGCTCCCTGCCACGCCAGCGAGTGCGGCGATCTTGTTGTTCAGACGAATGGGATAGTTCAGCGGATCCTGCCCGCTGCGATTCTTCGTCTGATAGAGTGAGTCCTCCACCGTACCGAGCTGTGAGCGAAGAGTGGACGCGAGCGAGCGATACTGTGCGAGCTGATCGCCGGTCAGCGACTTCTCGCGGTCGGTGAGCTGCGTGTACACGTTGCGAATGAGCCGCACGCCGTCGTTGGCCGCTGAGGTGCGATCGCGCACGCGAGTGAGGAAAGCGAACTGCGCGGCGAGGTCTGCAGGGGTGGCATCGGTACGCGGATCCTTCTTCAGCGTGAAGCGCTCGGTGCCCACCTCGCGCCCGTCCACCAGCATGCGTACCTGGTACATCCCCGGAGGCGCCATCGGGCCCTGCGTTCCTGCGGCCCACATGATGAGATCGTCGAAGGTGGTGGCATCCGGATACCGCATGTTCCAGCTGAAGCTGTTGATGCCGGCCTTGTTGCCCACGCGGGGCGCCGGCTGCGCGCGGCGTGGGCCATCCTCCTCGGCGTCGGCCGCACTCGAAGGCGCACCCGTGGCCTCTGCGCTGCGGCGCGTCATGCTCATGGCGCTGTCACGCGAGATGCCGGCGGCCACCATGGAATCCACGCGGGAGCGTGTGCGCGTGGCGCGCGTGACGGAATCGGCGGCAGTGGCCGAGTCCTGTCGTGAGGCGAAGGTGCGGACGAGCGCGCCGCGCGCGTCGCGGAACTCCAGCACCACGTCGTGCGCGGGGTGTTTGAGCCAGTAGCTCACCACCGGCCCGCCCGATGGACTCGTCGCCACCGGATGGACGGTTGGTCCAGACGCCGCACCGGCACCACCGCCGCCGCGCCCGGAGAAGCTCACGCGATAGGCATCGCGCGGCTTGAAAAGATGAGCTTCGGCGGCGGTGACTGCCGGTGTGAGCTGGCGGAGCGCAGAAATGTCGTCGAGAATCCAGAAACTGCGCCCGTGCGTGGCGGCAATGAGGTCGCCGTCGCGCACGGCCAGGTCGTGCACCGGCACGGGGGGAAGATTGAGTTGCAGGCGCTGCCATGAGCGCCCGTCGGTCGGCGAGAACCAGACGCCGCGCTCGGTGCCCGCGTACAGCATTCCCGGCTTTTCGTTATCCTCGCGAATGACGCGGGTGAACTCCGTGCTTGCGATGCCCGCATCGATGCGTGTCCAGTGCGCTCCGTAATCCGTAGTCTTCCAGAGGTACGGATGCATGTCGTCCAGCTGGAAGCGGTTCGCAGCGATGTACGCGGTGCCGGCGGCGAAGTGCGAGGGCTCGATGATGGACACGCGGGTGAACGGCGCCATGTCGGGCGGCGTGACATTCACCCAGGTGCGGCCATTGTTGCGCGACACATGCACGAGTCCATCATCCGACCCTGCCCACAGCACCCCGCGCAGCTTCGGCGACTCTGCAAAGGCGAAGATCACGCCGTAGTACTCCACCGATGTCTGATCCTTCGTGATCGGTCCGCCGGAAGCGCCGAGCGTCTTTGGATCGTTGCGCGTGAGATCAGGGGAGATCACTTCCCAGCTCTGCCCGTCGTTCGTGCTGCGGTGCACGTAGTTGGAGGTGGCGTAGAGCACATTGCTGCTGAAGGGCGACAGGACGATCGGGAAGGTCCACTGGAATCGATACTTGAGGTCGATGGCCGAGTGGCCCATCGGGTTATCGGGCCAGGGGTTGATGTTGCGGGTGAGGCCCGTGCGCAGGTCCTTGCGGGTGAGGTGGGCGCCGTAGCTGCCCGCGTACACGATGTCCGGGTTGTCGGCGCGTGCGGCGATGTAGCCCGACTCGCCGCCGCCGGCCTCGATCCAGTCCGAGCGATCGATTCCGCCCGCCTGACGGCTGGGACCGCAGAGTGTGCTGTTGTCCTGCTGGGCGCCGCAGACGTGGTAGGGGAAATGGTTCGTGGTAATGACGTGATAGAACTGCGCGGTGGCGAAATCCTGTTCGCTCCAGGTGCGGCCGCCGTCCAGGGAGACGCTGGCGCCGCCATCGTCGCCCTCGATCATCCGCTGGTTGTCGGCGGGAGAGATCCAGAAGTCGTGCGAGTCGCCATGGGGGATGCCGCGCACCGGGCGGAAGGTGCGACCGGCGTCGGTGCTCTTCATGAACGAGACGTTGTTCACGTAGACCACGTCGGGGTCCTTCGGATCGGCGTGGATCTTCGTGTAATACCAGGCGCGCTGGCGCAGCGAGCGCTCCGAGTTCGTGCGGGTCCAGGTCGCGCCGGCGTCATCCGAGCGGAAGACGCCGCCGCTGTCGTTCTCGATGATCGCGTACACGCGGCCGGGTTTGGCGGCGGAGGCACTCAGGCCGATGTTGCCGAAGAGGCCCGGAGGCAGGCCGGGATTGCGGGTGATCTCCGACCAGTGGTCGCCGCCGTCGGTGCTTTTGAAGATGCCGCTGCCGGCGCCGCCGGAGACCAGCATCCAGGGAGTGCGACCCGCCTGCCAGAGGGCGGCGTAGAGGACGTTCGGGTTGGCCGGATCCATGGCGAGATCCGACGCGCCGGTGGAGTCGTTGCGAAAGAGGATCTTGTCCCAGTCGCGGCCACCGTTCTTCGAGCGGTAGATGCCGCGCTCCGGGGTGGGCGCCCAGACGTTGCCCTGGGCGGCGATGTAGACCAGGTCCGGGTTGGTGGGATGCACAAGGACGCGGGAGATCTGGCGCGTGCGTTCGAGCCCCAGCGAAGTCCAGGTCTTTCCCGCGTCGGTGGATTTCCAGACGCCGTCGCCGTGCGAGACATTGCCGCGGATGGGATATTCGCCGCCGCCCACGTACACGATGTCCGGGTTGGAGGCGCTCACGGCGATGCCACCGATGGTACCGCCGAAGTACTTGTCGGTGATCGGCGCCCAGGACTGTCCCGCATCGAGGGTCTTGAAGACGCCGCCGCCGGTGGTGCCCATGTAGTACTCGTTCGGACGGCTGGCGCTGCCCATGACCGCGACGCTGCGACCGCCCCGGAATGGTCCGAGCTCTCGCCATTTCAGGCTGTTCAGCGCACTGGTGTCGAGCATGGTGCCCTGCACCAGCGGCTCGTTCGCCGGAATGCTCGGCCGCGTATCGTTCGCGGGGGGTGGAGTCATCTGCTGGGCGGCGAGCGGCGCGAGGGGCAGCGCCAGCGAGAGCAGGGCGAGGCGTGCGAGGGTGAGTCGGGGCATGCGCTGTCGGTTGGGAGGGAGGTCTGCCCGTAAGTGGCGGCGATGGAGCTGTGCTGTCAACCCGAGTGCATGCACGCGTGGCGACGGGACTCGTGAAAAACGCCGCGCAGGTGCGCGGCGTTGATCGTTGCTGGTGCAGCGTGGACGAGACTAGCGGTTGCCGCGCAGTTGCAACTCCAGGTCGAGCGGGTTGCCGGCGAGCTTGATCGCCATATCGAAGGCCACTTCGCCGGAAATGACGAGATCGGCGAGCGACTGATCGAAGGTCTGGGTGCCGTACTGGTCCCGGCCTTTCAGCAGCGCGTCGTTCAGATTGTCCGGCGAGCCGCCATCCAGAATGGACTCGCGGACGTAGGGCGTCATGAACAACAGCTGGGTGGCGAGGATGCGGCGTCCCCCGGCCTGGCGGGGAATCAGCTTCTGCCCCACGATGGAATGCAGCGCCTCGGCGATCCGCAGGCGCGCGGAGCCCTGGTCTTCGCTCTCGAGCCGCTGGAGCATGAAGCGGAGGGCGGTGGCGGCATCCGGCGCCTGCATGCGGGCGATCACCAGCCGTCCGGCCTCGACAGCGCGGAAGGCTGATTCCATGACGGAGGCCTCCTCGAGCGATCCGATGACGATGGCGTCAGCGTCCTGGAGAATGGCGGTGCGAACTCCGTCGTCGTAGGAATCCGTGTCGCTACCCACTTCCCGCTGCGTCATGCTCCACTGCTGGCTCTTGTGGAGATATTCGATCGGCTGCTCGATGAGGACGCAGTGGCGACGCTGGACGGAGGTGGTATTGAGGTAGTTGACCATCGAGGCAATGGTCGTGGACCGTCCCGACTCGGGGGATCCGCAAACCACCACGAGCCCCGATTCTGCGCGGGTGCAGTGCACGACGGCGCGCGGGAGGTTCAGCTGCTCGAAGCTGGGGAGCACGTCGGAGATGACGCGCATGACGATCATGAAGCTGGAGCGCTGGCGCAGGATGTTGACGCGAAAGCGTCCCACGCCACGCAGGCTCCAGGAGCCTTCATATTCCTTGACGTCGTCGACTGGGTCGTTGGAGTTGTTGGCCTCGAGGACCCGGACCGCGAGGGCGCGCGTGTCGGCCGGTGTCAGCGTGGGCGTCTCGAGCGGAACGAGGGAGCCGTCGACGCGGGCCTGAACAACGTCACCAGCGCGCACGTGGATATCGGTGGCGCCGCGCCGAACGGCGTCTTCGAGCAGGAACTCGAAAAGGAACTCGAAGGCCCCGGGCTCGAACGCACCACGTCCTCGCGCCCCGGCATCACCGGGGCGAGCGCTGGAGGCTTTAGGAGGCAGATGCGTCAAGTGCGAGACCGACAGGGAGTGCGCCATTGCTTGGGGAGTGCACGCTGGTGCAACACGGTGCCCCTGAGTGGACAGAGCCGCGGCGCAGCGACAACGACAGGCATCCGACCGAGGTCACAGCGACCCGGATGGTCCGATCGAATGCATACGACCGGAACGTGCTGTTCACCAGAAATGTTGTTCACCATGGAAACACACGAAGGGGCACGACCTGTTCCACTCCTGCCTGGTCCGGACCGTGATCGCTGCAGGTTGCCTTGGCGCGTCCCAACTGTCATACAAGCGAACGTCCCGTCGACCTGCCCAAAATATAGGACAAAATTACAGATCCGCCAGACCTGATCACACTGCCGTACAATAACGTAACAGAGGCAATCTTCTATGAATCGCTCGGACTTTTGATGGTAACTTCAAAAACTGAATGCTGGCCAAACACCTTACCGTCGCAGATGTCACCCGTGTCGTTAGCTCAGACGCCTGAGGCTGCTCGTCGTAACCGCCCAGTTCCTGCCGACATCTGCAGGGCGAGCGATCGCACGTCATGACGACGGGAGTACGACACCCGCGCGAAATCGAATTGCCCGATCCCTCTGATTCATCCGGGGTGGATGCTCGGCCGCCGGTTGCCCCGCTGCTCGCACGGCTCCAGGGGCGGCAGCGCGTACTGTCCCTGCAGCGGCGGCGCTTCTGGCGCGAGCTGGCCTTCGCTGTTGCCATGCTGACGGTCGATGCCCTGAGCATCGCCGTGGTCTTCGTGGTGCTCAGTCAGATCCCGCTGCATCCCAGCGTGCCGAGCGTGGAGTTCTTCCGCCTGCTCATCCCGGCGGATCCCTCGGCCCTCCTTCGCCGTATCGCCCTTCTGATTTTCTGTTTGATTGCCACCCGCTCCTACTCCACCTCGCTGGTGAGTGAGCAGTCCGGGCGCATCGCGGTGGCCAT
>JBBSVF010000202.1:0-5904 GCA_038233745.1 Gemmatimonadales bacterium | reverse complement strand
GATCATCCAGCGGGTCTTCCTCGATCAGCTCGGCCTCAACACCCAGTACCCCTTCTCCACCACGCGCCGGCTCGAAGTTGGCGCAGCCGCCACGCGCATCGGATACAGCACGCAGATCCAGAGCCTCCTCGTGGACGCCAACGGCAACGCGTTCGATCAGCAGGTCCGGAATGTTCCGTCGCAGGATCCGGTGTATTACGCGTCGGGAAGCCTGGCGTACGTGGGTGACAACTCGTATTCAGCGTTCACGAATCCCATTCAGGGCTCACGCTACCGGTTCGAAGTCTCGCCGATTGCGGGCACGCTCACGTACAGCACGCTGTTGGCCGACTATCGCAAGTACTTCTTCGCGCGACCGTACACGCTGGCCTTCCGTGGATTGCATTACGGGCGGTATGGCCGGAGCGCGGAGGATCAGCAGCGACTCTATCCGCTCTTCCTGGGCGAAGAGACGTTCATCCGCGGTTACAACTACGGAACGTTCACACTCGACGAGTGCGCCACGGCGAATTGCCCGGTGTTCAATCGCCTGCTCGGAAGCCGTCTCGCGGTGGCCAGCGCCGAGTTCCGGATCCCCGTGCTGGGCGTGCCGGAGTACGGACTCATCAACTTTCCGTACCTGCCGCTCACGGTTTCGCCCTTTGTGGACGCCGGAGAAGCGTGGAACTCCAACGAGTCTCCGTCGCTGAGCTTCTCGCAGAGTCGCGCCCGCATTCCCGTGGTGAGTGCTGGAGTCTCTGCCCGGGCGAACGTGCTCGGGTACGCCGTCGTGGAGTTCTACTACGCCAAGCCCTTCCAGCGCCCTGGCAAGGGTTGGGTGTACGGCATCCAGCTCGCCCCGGGCTGGTAGTGTTCGGCTGGCACTGCAGATCCTTCGCTGCGCTCAGGATGACCTGTCGCCCTGAGCCGACGGCGAAGGGCCTGCAGTGCGTGTGCGGTTTCTCCTCTCAGTGCAGCAGCTGACTGTAGATCGCCGCGTTGCGCTGCACGATGCGCACGTAATCGCGCGTCTCGCTGTACGGAATCCATTCCGCAAAGAGCTCGGCGTCGTCGCGGTCCGGACGCGCGAGCCAGCGCGCCACGCGGCTGCCGCCCGCATTGTACGCGGCCAGCGCGCGCACCACCGGCGTGCCCCGACGCAGGCTCGACGCGAGATGCGCAGTGCCCAGCTGCAGACTCACATCCGGCTCGTAAAGCAGACTGGTGTTCCACACCGGATAACGATGGCTTCGCGCAATCGCAGCACCCACCGTTGGCATGAGCTGCATCAGGCCACGGGCGCCCGCCGGGGAGAGCGCATGGGGATTCCAGCTGGATTCCTGCCGGATGAGTCCCGCCACGAGCGCCGGGTCCAGGTCGTTTCGTCGGCTCTCCGCGGAGAGCACATCGTCGTGCAGGACCGGAAACGCCGCGAGGAACAGGGCACGAGAGCGTTCACCCTTCGCCAGCGCACGCGTCGCAATGCGGATGGCTCGCGCCGGCTCGCCGAGCGCCACGAATGCCGACGCGGTGGCCGCACGCACCACGGGCGACGCGGAGGGCGCGGCCGCCTCCAGAGCGTCGAGCTCGAAGCGCGCCTCTACGTCCATGCCCAGCCGGCGGAGCGCGCTCACGCGCGCAGACGCGCTGTCCACGGACGCTGATGTGGGCTCGGTGCCTGACGCGGGTACCTGGATCGCTGATACACCGAGGCGGCGCGCCGCACGCTGCGCGTAGTAGCTCAGCGGATCGGAATCGAGGATCGCTCGCCAATGAGTTGCCGCCGCATCCTTCTGACCCGCGCGCTCCAGCGCCCGACCAGCCCAGTAGCGCGCCGCAGTGGCCTCGTCGTGGCCGGAATAGACCGTCCAGACTGAATCGAAGAGCGCGGCGGTGTTGGACGCGTTTGCCGCCCACGCAAGCAGGCCTCGTCGGAACATCGCCACCGGCGCCTGCACCGACGACGGATAGCGCGAGACGAGCTGCTGCAGCGACGCACGCGCACCGGCGAGGTCGTCGTCGTCCACCTGCAGGTCGGCGAGCAGCAGGAGCGCGGGCGCAGACGCCTCTGCTGAACTTTCAAATCGCGCTGGAATAGCGCGGAGTGCCTGCCGCGCCTGCGCTCCGGCGCCCGACTGCAGCAGCAGGCGTGCTCGTTGATACGCCGCCGCGGCAGCCTGTGGACCCGCAGTCGCGAGATCGGCGTACGCCGTGAGGGCATCGTTCGTCCGCCCGGCCGCCGCGAGCGCCTCCGCGCGGCGCATGCGATCATTCGCCGCGAGCGAGGGCACACCAGCGCGTGCGTACGCGTCTACCGCACGCGACCACACGCCAGCCACTGCCGCCGCCCGCGCCACCACGAGCGCCTCCGCCGCACTCTGCGGTTGCTTCAACCCATCGAGGACATCCAGTGACTGCCGAATCTCGTCGCGCCGCCTGAGCGAGGGGAGCATCTGCACAATGCGCTGCGCGAGCGCGGCCTGGGCCGTGGCATCGCGGGCGGCGAGCGCCTGCACACGAAAGGCCGCTCCTGGATCGTTCGCCGCCGTGAAGGCGCGGGCGGCGGCATCGAGCGAGCCTGTCCGCTCCAGCGACTGCGCTTCCGTAAGGGCAACGCGAGTACGGGCTACCGGGTTGTCGAGTGACTTGTACATCGCCTGGCGAGCGCCCTCGTCGCGCGTGACCCCCGCGGCGCGCAGGAGCAGCCAGTCCCGAAGCCGCGGCAGGCGCGCGGCTGCCTCGCGGTACCCGGCGGCCGCGCTGTCGCAATCTCCCGCACGCTCATTCGCCCGGGCCAGCAGCACTCGGCGCGTGACGCGCGCCGACGAATCGGTCGCGGCTCTCAGTGCAGCCAGGGCGTCCGCCCGGGCATCGCTCCCCTGCTCGAGAGCGGCGCGCGCGAGCAGCTCGCGTCCCTCGCCTCCGAAGCGCGAGTCCAGCCAGTCAGCCCCGTCGAGGATCCGCTTCACCTCAGTGAATCCCTCCCACATCATCGCGGCGCGCGCACCCACCAGCCGCACTTCGGCTGGGGCGGAGGCCGGCGTCACGAGCCGTGGTGCCAGCAGCTCCGTCGCCCGCCAGGCGTGACCGACGCGCAGCAGCGAATCGGCGCGCATGGCCATCGCGTCGCCCTGCACCGGCACGCCCTCTGCGGGCGAGAGCTGCACTTCGCCCGCAGACGAACGCGCCACATGTTCGCCACTCGCAGCATCACTGCACGCGGCAAGCGAGATGACCAGCAGCGCCAGTGGTCCCGCATTCCTGAAGAGTCGCATAAGGCACGGAGTGTCACGCTCCGTGCCACGCCGGTGCGTCAGCGACTCGACACGGCAGCCGGCCGGTCGTCCTGGAGCCAGTACCCGAACCACTGGCGCAGACGGCCCAGCCGATCGACGAGCAGCCAGGGCTCACCCGAGCGCGAGAGCTCGTGCGTGCTGCGCGGATAGCGCACCAGCTCCACCGGCACATCCTGCTTCTTGAGCGCCATGTACCAGAGCTCGGCGTTCCCCATGGGAGTGCGGAAATCGTCCTCACTCTGCACCATCAGCGTGGGCGTGCGCACCTTCGTGACATGCCGGATCGGGGAGAGCGAATCGTACATCGCGAAGTTGTCCCACGGCTTGCCGTAGAACTCGAACTCGGTGAGACCCTGCGCATCGGACGCACCGTACCAGTACGTCCAGTCGCTGATCATCCGGTCAGTCTCCGCCGCCTTGAAGCGATTGGTCTTCGTCGTGATCCATGCGGTCATGAATCCGCCGTACGATCCCCCGGTCACGCCCATGCGCGTGCTGTCCACATCAGGTCGCGCGGCCGCGATATCCACGGCCTTCATGAGGTCCTGATAGTCCTCTGCACCCCAGCGCCCGCGCGTGGAATACGTGAAGTCCGCCCCGTACCCGCTCGAGCCGCGTGGATTGGTGAACAGCACCCACATGCCCTTGGCGGCGAGGTTCTGCGTTTCGTCGAACCAGTTCTCGCCGTACGCACTGTGCGGGCCGCCGTGGATGTACAACACCAGTGGGTACTTGTGGCCAGGCTGATACCCGAAGGGCCGCATGAGCCACCCTTCGATCTCCATTCCGCCCACCGACGGATACATGAATCGCTCCGCGTCGCTGAAGGCGACGTCCTGCGTGAGCTTGTCATTGAAGTGCGTGACGCGGCGCTCGTTCCGCCCATCGGCATCCGCGATGTACAGTTCCGTCGGG
The DNA here is from genome assembly GCA_038233745.1 of Gemmatimonadales bacterium. GTDB lineage: Bacteria > Gemmatimonadota > Gemmatimonadetes > Gemmatimonadales > Gemmatimonadaceae > AG11. The sequence continues at coordinate 1,714 of JBBSVF010000202.1, read as the reverse complement.
GCGGTGAGACTCGTCGATACGTACGCGACCTTTCGCCCTGCCTCATCGTAGCTGAAGCCGCTCAACCGCCGGCGGCCGCCGAGCAGCTGGGTGGTGTTCCCTGTTGCCGGGTCCAGCCGGAACAGCCCGGAACTTCCCCCTACCTCGCTGGAGAGCTGCAGCGTCCCGCCCGGCAGCCACTCGATCGATTGTGGCTCATACCGGAATGCATCCGCAAGCACATTTCGTGGCGTGCCACCGCTGGCGCCCACCAGGTACACGCGCGCGGACGACGTACGTGCGGGCCGTCCGATGAACGCGATCCGGCGCGAATCAGGCGACCAGGTGAGATCACTCTCTGCACCCGTCCATTGCGCCACACGACGCGGCTCGCCGCCGCTCGTGCTCATCACGTAGATGTCCACGTCGTTACGCGCCGCTTCGTCGCGGGCGGCGTTGTATGGCAATGCAGAAATCGAATCCTGCTCGCGAGCCACGACCGAGTCTGGCCGAAGCGCGGCATCCGCGAGAAAGGCCACCCACCGTCCGTCCGGGCTCACGACCGCGCCCCGGTGCGAGTACGCGGTATGCGTCAGCGCGCGTGCGGGTGTGCCATCGAAGGCCTGCCGCCGAATCTGCGACGGCCTGAATACACGGGCCTCCCGCGGACTGGGCACATAGCCGCGGTCGTTCGACTTGTATCGCATGTCCGTCACATGACGGCCATCGAAGCGCGCGGCATTCGCGGGACGCGTGACTGCATCGAATGGCGGGCGCGCCATCGGATGCATCTTTCCGAACGGATCGTCGCGCATCTTCGCGGAGTCCACAGGGGGTGCGGAGTCCGCGTCGGCCCACACCGCAAAGCCGTGGTCGCGGGGCACCGAGCCGTTGGGATACCGCTCCACCTGCGTCGCCTCGCCGGGCTGATCCATCCTGATGGACCAGCTATTCCCCTTGCCTCCGGCGCGCTGCGAGCTGAAGAAGAGATATCGGCCATCCGGCGACCAGTGGGGCGCGCTGCTCTCCGTGCCCGGTGATGTCACACGCTGCGCTTCGCCGCCTGTCGTGGGCACGATCCAGATCTCGTTGTGCCGCTTGTTCTCCGCTTCCTTCACAGTCGTTACCGTGAACGCCACCCGGTCGCCCGAGGGCGACATGGCTGGGCTGCTCACCGTGGCCAGTCGGTACCAGTCGGCGAGCTGGAAGGCGCGGCCGGCCGGCTGCTGGGCCGCGGCACCGCCAGCGCAGAGCGCAACGCAGGTGGCCGCGCGAAGGAAGAGATGCATTCCGGAACCTCGAATGGGGAGAAGTTGGTCGCCGAGTGATGGCGCTCCTCTATATACGCACAAATGGGCTGGCAGCGTTGCTGCCAACCCATTTGCGGTCGCTTCGGTCTGCGGTGTGCGCCCCACCAGCGCCCAGTCACTCGCCGTCGCTACACCCGTTACTACGCAGTCACGCGCTCAGCTGTTGGTACCTGCTCCGCGTGCGCCTCGCTGACCCTTGCCGTGCTTGCCACCCTTGCGGTGCTTCTCGCCCTGCTCGCCGCGACGCGAGGCCATCGCCTTGATGTTCGCGTCGTACTTCGCCTGGTTCGCCGGCGAGAGCGCCGCCCGGATCTCAGCGCTCTCCTGCATCATGAGCGTGCCGGACTTCTCCCGCTCCATCCGCGTGCTCTGCATCAGCGCGCGTGCCCCGGCGGTATCGCCCTTCTGCCGGAGCGCCCGCATCT
>JBBSVF010000201.1:0-5916 GCA_038233745.1 Gemmatimonadales bacterium | reverse complement strand
GACAGAATAAATACCGCAAGCGAACCCGTCAACGACGAACGCGCCGCACCCCAGAGGGATGCGGCGCGTTCAGTCCTGCCACCCGCGTCAGACGACTGTGCGATTGCGCGTCGTGAGACGATAGACCCAGAGCAGCAGCATGGCGCCAACAACGGCGAGCACGATGCTCCAGAGCCCAAATCCATTCAGCCCCTGGCCGGTGATGAGGTTCCCGATATAACCGCCAATGAGCGCGCCAACGATGCCGATGAGCATGGTGACGATGATGCCGCCCGGATCCTTCCCGGGCATAAGCGCCTTGGCGATCGCTCCGGCGATCAATCCGAGCACGATCCAAGCGAGCCAACCCATATGAGTGCCTCCGAAAGAATGAAAGGGGGACGACGGCCGCTGTAATGCAACGGCCGTACCAAGCCCGACCGGTAGCCGCGTTCCGAACATGTACCGAACTATCGGCACCCGTTAGGATTCGCTCACTGATGGCAGCCACCCTCTCCCCGCACACAGTCGACGACGGCTCACCACGGCGGTACGACCGCCGTCTGGTGCGCCGGCTGCTCGTGTACGTGCGTCCCTATGTGGGGCTCGCCGCGGGGGCCCTCGTGCTGCTCATGCTCGAGGGGCTGCTGCAGCTCGTGGGGCCCATGCTCACCCAGCGGGTGATCGACGTGGCGCTCCCAGCCCACGACGGGGCCATGGCCATGCGCGCGGCGCTGATCTATGCGGTGTCACTGCTGGCCGCATTCGGCTGCTCGTACGGCGAGACCATGCTCACGGCGCTGCTCGGGCAGCGGGTGATGCGCGATCTCCGGCGCGAGCTGTTCGCCCATGTGCAGCGGCTCTCGATCGCCTTCTATGACCGGACTCCGGTGGGTCGGCTCGTCACCCGGGTGACGTCGGATGTGGAATCGCTGAACGAGCTGTTCACCGCCGGGGTGGTGGCCGGCCTGGGCGACGTGTTCACACTGCTCGCGATCGCGGTGCTGATGCTGGTAACCGACTGGCGGCTCGCGCTGGCGGCGTTCGCGGTGATTCCCCTGGTGTACCTCACCTCGCATCTGTTTCAGCAGCGGGTCCGCGTGGCATATCGCGAAATCCGGGCGAAACTCGCTCGCATCAACACCTATCTCCAGGAGCATCTCACGGGCATGCGGGTGGTGCAGCTGTTCGGGCGTGAGGACGACGAAGTGGCCCGATTCGCCGTGCTCAACCAGGGGCACCTGGACGCCAACCTCCGGTCGATCACCATCTACGCGCTCTACTTTCCCGCCATCGAATTCCTCACGTCGTTGGCGCTGGCGATCCTGCTGGTGGCAGGGGCGCACCGTGTGGGCGCCGGCACGCTCACGGTGGGTGTGGTTGCGGCATTCCTGCAACTGCTCCGGCGGTTCTATCAACCCCTGCAGGACCTCGCGGACAAGTTCAATACGCTGCAGCAGGCCATGGCGGCGAGCGAGCGCATCTTCCAGCTCCTCGATACCGACGTCGCCGCGGACGTCGCCGCGGACGTCGCCGCGGACGTGGAAATGGGCGACGCGGCGCGGATCGGCGGCGTGAAGCAACACACCGCGCCGGTCACGATCGCCTTCGAGGACGTCTGGTTCCGGTACGGTGCAGGCGACGATGACCGCTCGTGGGTGTTGCGAGGGATCACCTTTCGCGTGGAGCCGGGGCAGGCCATCGCGCTCGTCGGCCACACCGGGGCGGGCAAGACGACCATCGTGAATCTTCTGCTGCGCTTCTACGATCCGCAGCGGGGGCGAATCACGGCGGACGGCGTGGACATCCGGGAGATTCCGCTTGCCGAGTGGCGGGCGAGGATCGGATATGTGCAGCAGGACATCTTCCTGTTCGCGGCCGATGTGCGCTCGAACCTCCGCCTGGACGCCCCACTCTCCGATGAGGAGATCCTGGGAGCCGCTGCCCGGGTTGGAGCGGATCGCGTGATCGGTCGCCTGCCCGCCGGCCTCGATCAGGTGCTGGGTGAGCGAGGCACGTCGGTGAGTGTGGGAGAGCGGCAGCTGCTCTCGTTCGCCCGGGCGATTGCCGCCGATCCCGCGGTGCTCATCCTCGATGAGGCAACCTCCGCGGTGGACAGCCAGGCCGAGCAGGCGATTCAGCGGGGTTTGTCTGCACTGATGCACGGACGCACCACCATCGCGATCGCGCACCGCCTCAGCACCATCGTGGCCTCGGACGAGATTCTCGTGCTCGATCACGGCGCCGTTCGGGAACGCGGAGCACATGTGCCGCTTCGCGCGCGTCGCGGCCTCTATGACAGACTCTGGCGTCTGCAGGCGGGCGAGCGCCCGTCCGCGGAGGTCCCGGCTGCGCTTGCCAGCCTTCCGGGCCGCGGGTAGCTTCCGCCCAAACCGCCCCACCGTCCCGTGCAGCAACACGCGCGCGATGACTCCCGCCCCCAGACCGCGCCGCGCTCCGCCATGCCCGTTCTGCAATTCGATGAACAGCAGTTCACGCTCCATGACGGGGCGACGCGCATCGGTACGGGCGCGGATGCTGACATCCCGATCGGCGGCGACGTCGACGGGATCGCGGCCGTCGTGGACGGCGGCGCCAGCCCGGTGATCCGGCGGGCATCGCGAAACGCGGACGTGCGGGTGAACGGGGTCGCCCTTGGGATGGAACCCACGCCGCTCATGCATGGTGATGCGGTCCAGATCGGTGCGGCGACGCTCCGCTATGCCGACGATGCCAAAGCCGGCGCCACCCAGTTCGTGAGCTCGAGCGATATGGCGCTGCTCGCCGGGACTCGCCGAGCGGGTGCGGCGCGGGCCACAGCGGCGTCCGGCGGTCGTCTGGTGTCGCTGGTGGACGGCAAGGAGTACTCCGTGCCGGAAGCGGGCCTCGTCATCGGCCGCGACGCCACCGCCGACGTGGTGGTGGCGCAGCACGAAGTCTCACGTCGCCATGCCGAGGTCGCGGCGGACGAGCAGGGCTACCTGGTGCGCGACACCAGCAGCAACGGCGTTTTCGTGAACGGCGAGCGGGTGCAGGGATCGCAGCGATTGTCCCGCGCGGACGTGCTGCGTATCGGCAGCGAGGAGTTCCGCTTCTATGCCGACCTGGCAAAGGCCGCCCCCGTCGTCGCCGCGCCAGCAGCCTCCGCACCGGCGATGGCAGCACCGGCGGTAGCGCCCGTGCTCGACCCGCTTCTCCACGACGCACCCACCACGCGCATGGCCGCGTCAATCGAAGACACACGCCCCGTCCTCGCCACGCTCGAATCGCTGAATGAAGGTCCGGGCAAGGGCAGCCGGCAGGAGGTGCGCGTGCCGCTCGCGCACGTGGGACGTGGTCCGCACAACGACGTAGTGCTGAGCGACGAGAGCGTCAGCGAATCGCATGCAAAGCTCCAGCGCCGGGACAACGGCTGGTACGTCGTGGACATGGCGTCCACGAACGGGACGTATGTTGGCGGCACCAGGGTCACTGGCGAACGACGACTCGACGGATCGCCCGATGTCCGGTTTGGTGGTGTGAAGATGCGCTTCACCGCGCTCGGCGCCGATTCCGACGCGGAGGTGGAGACCAAGGGCACCCGCGCAATCGCCGCGGTGGATATCTCCCGTGTGACGACAGCTGCTCCGTTACCTCCAGACGACGCGGCGCGTGAAAGCGAGCCCGTGCCAGTGCTGGAAAAACACGGAGGTGGCATGCCGCTCTGGCTCTGGGTTGTGGTGGTGATGGTTCTGGTAGCGGTGGCGTTCTTCGTGCTCAGGAGGGCCGCGTGAAGCTTCTCTATGCGGCGCGCACCGACGTCGGGATGGTCCGCTCGGGCAATGAAGACAATTTCACCGTCGATGCAACGGAGGCCCGCGGCATCTTCGTGGTCGCCGATGGCATGGGCGGGCACGCGGCTGGTGAGGTCGCCAGCGAAATGGCCGTCGAGATCGTGCAACAGCGGCTCGTCGGCATCACGGACCTCGACGGCGAGGACGTGGTGCAGCTCGTGGCGTCCACACTCAAGGGTGCCAACCGCGCGATCCACGACCGCACGCTCACCGAGCACGACAAGCAGGGCATGGGGACCACGGCGTCCGTGCTCGTGATCTCGGGCGCGCGCTACCTCATCGGCCAGGTGGGCGATTCACGAGTGTACCTGCTCCGTGACGGCACACTCTCCCAGCTCACGAAAGATCATTCGTACGTGCAGGAGCAGGTCGACGCCGGATTTCTCACGCCGGAGCAGGCCCGATATCATCCCTACAGCAACGTCATCACGCGCTGCGTAGGGGCCAGTCCGGAGGTGGAACCGGACATCTACCGCGGCGAGATTCGCGCGAGCGATCAATTTCTCGTCGCGAGCGACGGACTCACCGGCATGGTGGACGACCGTCGCATCGGGCAGTTGCTCGCGTCGCCGGCCGCGCCGGATCGCAAGGTACATGCGCTGATCGCCGAGGCCAACGGGCGCGGTGGGCTGGACAACATCACGGCGATCGTCGTCCAGGTGCTCCACGCGGGGGATCCGTCAACGAATCCCGACCGCACAGTGGAAGTGAAGTCCGGTGCCTGACGAGACGGTCGCTTCCGTTTCCCAGCTCTACCTCGGCAACATTCTCTACGCGCTCGAGTTGGCGGCGATGTCGCTGGACGCGCAGGGCAAGGCTGACGACGCGGGGTATTACCGTGGTATCGGGAGAACACTCGCTGAAGCACACGGTCGCGAGCGGCGCGCCGCCGAGGAGCAGGGCACAGCGCGATAGGGCGTCGCGTCAGCTCAGCAGGGCAGCATCGCTGCGCAGCCGGGCCCGCACGTCGTCCGGAGACGCGGTCGCCAGTCGGACGACCACCGCCGTGTCGACCTTCACCGGCGTCGCGGAGAACAGCCTGAGCCACCGCGCGCTTCGATAGAGTTCTTCCGAGAGCGTCGTCAGGTTGATCGCGCCTCGCCAGCCAGCGGAGGTGAGACGGTGCACCGCTCCGTCGCGGCGGACGACCGGCATGTCGAGCCCCAACATCTGTGTCTTGGCGGGATAGTCGAGCAGCACGTCGCCTTCGGCGAGTCCGAGCTCAGCGGCCATGCGGTTCTCCACCGCCACGACGAGCGCGCGGTCGTCGGCGATCCACTCGCCGGCGTCGGCAGGCAGTTCCGCCGCGGGGCACTCCAGCACGCGTTTGAACAGCCGGCGTTCGCGCAGTGCTCGCAGGAGTGTCGTGGGCGCGGTGCTCTCGAGCGAGTGGAGCAACCCCTCATCGGTGAAGCCCGCGAGCGCCGCTGCGTCGAGCGGTCCCGCCTTGAGTGCCACATCCACCAGTCGCTTGTACATCGCGGTCGCGCTGCGCACCGCGTGATGCCAGTACACGTTGCGGTACATCTGATACTTCGCGAACAGCAGGGACTCCAGCGCGGACAATCCCTTCTCGGAGATCCCGATGCGCCGCCGGCCGGTATCGGGATCATCCACTACCAGCAGCGAGTCCAGCAGACGGTCGACATCGATGTCGCCGTAGTTCACCCCGCACATGAAGGCGTCGCGCTTGAGGTACTCGATCTTGTCCAGATCGAGTGATCCGGAGATGAGCCCCTGCAACGGGCTGTCGCTCGTCCCGCGAATGAGTTCCATGATCCGTGCGGGCGCGTCGGAGCCGAGCGCAGTGCGCAGCGCGTCTGCAACGGGACCCGCGGTGATGAGTGGGCGTGCCACCTCTTCGTGATGCAGCGCGCCGATCTCCTCCAGCGCGTGCGAGAAGGGATAGTGTCCGATGTCATGGAGCAGCGCTGCGCACTCCACGATGCGGCCATGCGTCTCATCGACTCCGTCGAGAGCCCCACGCTCGCGGAGCAGGGCAACCATGCGCCGGGCCAGGGGGTGCGCTCCGAGTGCATGCTCGAAGCGCGAGTGGCCCGCGCCGGGATACACGAGGTACGCCAGTCCGAGCTGGCGCACGTAT
>JBBSVF010000200.1:0-5919 GCA_038233745.1 Gemmatimonadales bacterium | reverse complement strand
TGTCTCGCGGGGGGACACCCCCCCACCGCCTATCGGGCCCCGGGGGCCGCTGGCGGGGGGGGGCGCCTGCCGCCCGCGCCGACGATGCGCCGTTCTGATGGCCTCCAGATTCAGCCCACCCCCGTCGTCCGTGATGGTGAGAATCAACCGATCGCCTCGAAGCGTTGCGGCGATGCGAATGATGCCCTCCGGCGACTTCCCTGCCTCCATGCGACTGGAGGCCTCCTCGATGCCGTGATCCACGGCATTCCGAAGCAGATGAAGCAGCGGTTCGCGTAGCGCTTCGATCACGACGCGATCGGCTTCGATGGTCTCGCCTTCAACTTCCACGCGCACGGATTTCTCCAGCTCGCGTGCTGCGTCGCGCACAATTCGCTGCAGGATGTCCGTGAGGTCGCGTACCGGTCGCTGTCGCAGCCGTCGGACGGCACCATCGAGACGGACCGAAACACTGCCGACGTTGCGGGCGTCATCCTGTGCGCGGCGCGCCAGCTGATTGAGTTCCGCTTCGAGATCGCGCAGCAGCTCGGGGGCGACGGGGGCCAGACGAGCGCGGATGGTGGCCCGCAGACTCGAGACCTCCGCGGCGTGCTCCGTCAGTGAAGATCCCACCATCGCCAGTTCACCGGTTGCCGCGGTGATCGCATCCACCTGCGTGACGGCGATCCGCAACTGCTCCTCACGGGGCTCAGCTGCCGCCGCGACTGGCGTTTCGGGAAGTGACGCCACTGTTGACGTCGCCTTGGCCGCCACGGGCACCTCCACCGCCGCAGCAACGAAGGGTTGGGGGGACGGAGGCACCTCTGGCAGGGTCTCCCGCTCCGCCTGCGACGGCGCGATGCGTCCCCCGCCACGGGCGTGCTGGATGGCCGCCGTGAGCGCGGGGTGTGTAGCCGATTCCCCCAGGGCGAGACGGTCTCGCGCACCAGCAAGGGCATCGTGCGCCTCGAGCAGCAGCGCGAGCATGGAGGGGGAGAGCGCTGCGCCACTCGCACGAACGCCATCCAGCTCGGACTCCAGCACGTGACACAGTTGCTCCACCAGCGGAACGCCGGCGGCCCGCGCCGCCCCTTTGAGGGTGTGCATGACCCGAAATACGGCCGTTACCGCGGGACGGGCGTCGGGCGCCGCCTCCAGTTGCGCGAGGGCATCGCGCAACTCGCCGAGCTGCCCGTCGAGCTCCTCCACGAAGATCGCGAGCAGGCGAACGGCAAGCGAATCGGCGCTCATGTCACCCTGCGCGCGCTGTTGTCGAGTCTGACGGGCACCAGATCATGCGTGCCCGCGCGCGCCCACGAGATCCACAAGTCGCGCACCGAGCGCATTGAGATTCTGCGCAGCCAGTTCGCTCTGCTGGGTGGCCGTCAGACTCTGCTGGGTGGCGTCGTGAATGTTGCCGATGGCCTGCCGGATCTGGTCCATTCCCAGTGCCTGCTGGCCGGCAGAGGCGCCAATCTGCGCAGCCGCCTGGGCTGACTCGTCGACGATCACCGCCAGTTGCGCGATGATCTCACCCGCCTGCCGCGCCTGGAGCACAGCGGCGCTCGTCTGCTTGGTTCCCTGCTCGGTGGACATCACGGCCGCGCTGGTGGCGCGCTGGATCTCCGCCAGCAGGCGTCGCACCTGCGTCGTGGACTCCTTGGCTTCGCCCGCCAAGGTCTTGATCTCGGCGGCCACCAGTGCAAAGCCGCGCCCATGCTCTCCGGCCCGGGTGCTTTCCACGGCGGCGTTGAGTGCCAGCAACTTCGTCTGCTCGGCGATGTCGCTCACCGCGGTGGTGATTTCGCCGATCGCCTGCGCCTGTTGCGCGAGCGCCACGATATTCCTGGCCATCGTCTCCACCTGCTCCTGCACCAGCTGCATCGCGGTGACCGATTGTTCAACCGCGACTCGTCCCGTGCGGCCTGCGTCGGCTGCCCGCTGCGCGGATTCGGCGACGGCACGCGTACGTTCCGCCGATTGCGCCGCTGTCTGCACGACCTCGTCCACCGTGGCCATCGTCTCGGTGACGGCGGCCATGGATTCGTTCGTGCCAGCGGCCTGCTCCGTGGTGGCCGCCAAAATCTCGGCCCCGCTGCTGGCGATCACCGCAGCGGTTTCCTGCAGCGGCCGGTTGATGGAGCGGCCCAGCCCATATGCGGCGAAGATGCCGGCAAAAATGGCGAGAATGGCTGCGGCGAGCACCATCGTTCGGGCCGAGGTGGCCTGCGCCAGTCCGCGGGCCGCGAGTGAGTCGCCATGCTGCTCCTCCTGGATCACGCCGGCACGCAGCAGGCCGTCGAGCTGACGCCGAAGCGGTTGGAACTGCGTCGCACGAATAGCCAGCGCCTCGTCGCGCCGGCCGGCGCTCAACGCCGTGGAAGCACGGTTCATCTGGAGGGACCACTGCGCCAGCACTGCACTCGCTTGCGCCCAGCGCTCGCGATTCGCGCCGTTCTCGGAGGCCTGCTGGAGGTGTTCGAGGCTGGCGCGAGCCTTCAGCAACAGGCTGTCGCGCAGTGCGAGGTGCGCCGGCTGCGGCTCGAGCAGGTAGCGCAGCATCGCCACGTTCGCCCCGCGGATGTCCGATTCGGCAGTCAGGGCCGGCGCGACGCCGTCCCGTCGCGCGGCCATCGCCTGCTCATACGTGGACGTGGTGGTGACGAGCGCTCGCCAGCCCACGACGGCGACAATGGCCAACAACACCAGCTCGATGGAAAGTGCCGCGGTGATGCGACGGGCGATGGTCCAGTTCATTCGGTCCTCGTGGGGTCTGCAGTGGTGCGAGTCGCGCGACGAAGTGATCGTGACAGCGCCATTGGATCGATGACGATGATGCCCTCGTCCGTGATGCCGACAGCCTGCTCCGCCCGCCTCGTCTGCGCGGCGCTATGCAGGTGTGAGCGGGGAACGGTGATGACATCGTCGATGCCGTCCACGAGAAGCGCAAGGTCAGCGCGCCGGGCATTGCCGAGCACCACGAAGCGTGCGTCGACCATCTGGTCCGTTTCCCGGATCACCGATCCCAGCGTGTAGACCGTGAGCGGACGTCCGCGCCACGCGGTCACGCCGAAGACAGGAGCGACCGCACGTGGCAGCGGGGTGACATCACGCGCATGCGAGACGGCCGCAATCGCGGAGACGAGAATGCCCAGACGTTCGTTTCCGACGCGCACCACGAGTGCCTCTACGTCGTCTGGGCGGCTCTCCGCCTGGAGCACCACGGGACGTGCGAGCTGACGCGCTCTGGCGCGCAGCACCTCAGCGTCGCTCATGCGGACCTCCCTGTGGAGCGCGGCTGCGCCCGTCGCGCAGCGATGCGGGACAACTGGCCGGCGCTGACGCCGTCGCTGCCGCGCGGGAGGGCGTCGGGCTCCAGCGTGAGCAGGCTGTGCGTGGCCTGGTCCACTGCCCTGGCCGCGCCCGGCACGTCTCCCCGATCGAGCAGCGCGTCAGCGAGCAGCAACCAGGCGACGGAGAACTTCCGATCCAGGTACACAGCGCGCTTGAGCGCGGAGACACTCTCCCCGCCATGGCCAGCTTCGCGCAACAACAGTCCATGGAGGTAATGGAGTTCCGGATCCAGCTCGTGCAGCTCGAGTGCGCGCGACGCGATGGTCCCGGCCGCCGCGAGATCTCCGGTATTCGCGAGCGCCCTGATCCAGAGGATCCACAGATCGATGTTGTCCGGATGCCGGGACAACACGGTCCCGGCCGATTCGACAACCTCGCTGTATCGCTGTCGTTGGTAGGCGTCGCGCAGGGCGCTCACGTCGGCATCAGTGGCCTCCTTCAATGCCGTCTGACCACCCTCCAGCGGGCGCGCAACTGGTACTGGCGGGGTGGGCCTGTCCGACGGCCGCGGCAGCGCGTGTCGATCCGCTGACGTGGGGAGCACGACAGGCGCGGCCAGATAGGGAGCGATCGGAAGTGGCTGTGCGGGCGCCTTCCCGGTGGCCGACGGCGTGAACGACGACGGGCGCGCAGATGCATAACCGAAGCGCGCCGACGGTGCGCCGGAACGACGATAGGCCACGCCGTTCGGCGTGCTCACCACCGTGCAGTCCACCAGGGAGCCAAGCGGCGGATCGGAAGCGCCCAGCAGCAGCCACCCATCCGGCTTGAGCGCCGAGAGGAGGCGTTTCGCGATCAGGGCCACGGTGTCGAGCTCGAAGTAGATGAGCACATTACGACACAGGATCAGGTCCTGGTCAGCGGTGCCATCCAGCGCAGACGGGTAGCTGTCTGCAACGAAGTTCAGCGGCCGAAAGGTGACGGAGTCGCGAATGCTGCGATCCAGCGCAAACAGGCGGCCCTCGCGACCGAACCACCGTGCCACGCGCTCCGGAGAAACCCCTCGCAGCGCCCAGGGTGTGTAGAGCGCTCGTCGCGCGGCAGCGAGCCGAGGCAGCGCCACATCGGTGCCAAGGGCGTTCACCGGCCCCGACCAACCGAACTCCCGAAGGCGGATCACCACCGAATACGGCTCTTCCCCGGAGGCACAGCCCGCACTCCACACGCGAATCGGCAGACCACTCTCGCGGTGTGCGGGAATAATCTCCTCTGGAAGCACTTCCAGCGGCCCCGACTCCCGGAAGAAGTAGCTCTCGCCAACGGTGAGCTCGGCCAGGAGGGCATCCCGCACATCGCCCGGCGTCGCGACCGCGCGCGACAGATCCTCCGGGGTGCGGATCCCGGCATTCGCCATCACCCGCCGCATACTGGCCTCTGCAGAGGGCTGTCGATTGGGTGGGAACGAGAGCCCGGAAATCTCCTCCGCTGCTGTAGCGACGGCAGCGAACGAGGAGGAAGACCAGCCGAGTACGCGACGGAGCACTGCGCGAGGGGCTGCCCCGGTCATCGAGCGGCCAGCAGCAGATCCATGGCTTGCTGCTCCGCCTGTGAGATGAACGCAGCAGGATCGTAGATGGCCAACGTCCCGTCTTCGTCCGCGGCCACACCCGTCATTGCCACCACCGGTGTGAGCGCGGGCGAGAGCGCGCCCGAGGCAACCCGATGCAACGCGTCGAACTCGCGAACATCACTCACGGAGTCCACGCGCACCGCAACGCGCCGCTCTCCGAGGGCCAGGACGATCAGGTTGTCGGACAGGCGCACTGGCGATGCAGACAGCCCGAGGCGCGCTCGCAGATTCAGCACCGGCACCACGTCGCCGCGCAGGTTCATCGTGCCCTCCACAATCGGGGGAGCGCCGGGCAGCGCGTCCAGCGCGACAACCCGTACAATCTCCTGCACGGCGCAAACGGGCAGCCCGATTCGCTGCCCGCCCAATTCCGCCATCAGAAAACTCTGAATTCCCTCGTCGCTCATTCGGTCGATCAGTGCACGAAGAAGGCCGTTCCTCAGTTCGTCAAGGCGCGTGCCGCCTCTCAAAAACGATACGCTGCGCCACTGCCGGTATTGAACAGCACCACATCGGCGTCGTGCGGGATGCGCCCATTCCGTACGAGTCGATCGAGGACGGCCAGCGCGCAGCCGCCTTCCGGCGCGGCGTCAATGCCCGTGGACGCCGACAACTCTCGAGTGCCCTCGCGGATGGCCTCTTCCGAGACCGAGGCGGCCTCGCCCGCGCTTTCCCGGAGCGCACGGAGAATGAGCCGGTCGCCCAGTGGCCCTGGAACCCGGAGCCCGCTCGCGTGCGTCGTCGGATTGGGCCAGGTCTCGGCGTGATCGGCTCCGGTGGCAAACGCCTTCACCATCGGCGCGCATCCATCCGCCTGTGCCACGACCATGTGCGGCATCTCGTCCGTATCCAGCCATCCCCCGGTGCGCATCTCGCCGAACACCTTCCACATTCCGATGAGTCCCGTGCCTCCGCCCGTGGGATAGATCACGTGCGTGGGCAGACGCCAACCGAGCTGCTCCGCCAGCTCGATGCCCATCGTCTTCTTGCCCTCGATGCGATAGGGCTCCCGCAGC
>JBBSVF010000199.1:0-5926 GCA_038233745.1 Gemmatimonadales bacterium | reverse complement strand
GCCGCGCGGGGGTGAGGTAGCGCTCCGCGCCTTGTAGCGGGGAGGGGAGGGATTAGCTTTGAGGCACGGCGCCGTGGCCAAGTGGTAAGGCGGCAGACTGCAAATCTGCTATTCGTCGGTTCGATTCCGACCGGCGCCTCTAACGTAAAGTGCAGTGTAGCTGGGCAAATAGCAGCGGGGCGGGGCCCATTGGCCCCGCCCGTTTGCGTTCAAGCGGGTCCGTGTATCAGGCGCGTGCCTCCTCGAGGTTGACGCGGCGGAGGGCGGCCGCCATTACGACTGCCTTTGACGGGATGAAAACCAGGCGCTCATCATGAAACATCTGGTACAAGGCACTCGTGAGGTAGCCACGGAAACAGAACCAGCCGACAACACCTGCGGGACCTGATCGTCGTCCACGACTCGCGGCGCCTTCACTTGCCAACCCTTATGATGCGTCGCGTGTCTCACCCTTGTCGACCATACCCGCAGGGGCGCCACTCACGATTCATCGGAGGATTTGCTTGCCTCGCTTCACGTCATGGATTCCAGCGGTAGTCATCACTTGTCTCGTCGCGGCATCGCCGCGCGCATTGCAGGCGCAGACCCCCAACAAGGCCATGGGCCGAGTCCAGGTCTTTCTCGACTGCCCCACCTACCTCTGCGATTTCGACTTCCTCCGGACCGAGATCACCTTCGTCGACTACGTGCGCGAGCGGACCGCCGCCGACGTCCATGTGTTGGTGACGACCCAAGGTACTGGAGGTGGAGGGACCGAGTACGCAATCAACCTCGTTGGGCAGCGCCGGTTCGCCGGTAGCCAGGATACGCTGCTGTACAACGCGTCGGGCGAGAACAGTCAGGACGCCACGCGGCGTGGATTCGCCCGCATCCTGAAGTTGGCGCTGGTGCGATACGCGATCCAGACGGAGGATGTCTCCAAGCTGGGGGTCACCTTCGCGGCACCTGCCGCTGGCGCGGCGGCACCCACGCCGGCGCGTGACCGCTGGAACAACTGGGTCTACAGCGCGAGCGCGAACGGCAACACCAATCGCGAGCGGCAGCAGCAGTTCTCATCCCTCCGGGGGTCGCTGAGCGCGGACCGCGTCACGGAGGCGTGGAAGATCAACCTGAGCGGGAACGAGAGTTACAACGAGAGCAAGTTCCGCCTGGACGACACGACCGAGTTCGCCAGTATCCGGCGCACCTACAACCTCAATACGCTGGTCGTGAAGAGCCTCTCGGCGCACTGGTCGGCAGGGCTTCGCGCCGGCGCGTCGTCGTCCACCTTCCTGAATCAGCGCCGTGCGTTTCGGTTCACGCCTTCCGTCGAGTGGGACCTGTTCCCTTATAAGGAATCGACGCGGCGCCAGCTGCGCGTGGAGTACGGAATCGGCATCCGGGGCTTTCAGTACAAGGATACGACGATCTTCAACAAGCTCGAAGAGACACTGCCGTACCACGCGCTCTCCGCGTCATATTCACAGAAGCAGACGTGGGGCTCGATCAGCGCGGGAGCGAGCGCCAGCAACTATCTCAACGATGCCTCAAAGCGGAATAATTCGGTGTTCCTCAATACGGACCTGCGCCTCTTCAAGGGCTTCAGCCTCAACTTCTTCACGAACTACAGCAACATCGCGGATCAGATCTACCTCAAGAAAACGGCGTCCACGACAGGCGATGTGTTGCTGCAGCAGCAACAGCAGGCGACATCGTACAGCTTCGCCTTTTTTGGCGGGATCCGGTATTCTTTCGGCTCCCTGTTGAACAACGTCGTGAACCCACGGTTCGGCGGGTCAGGGGGCGATTTCTTCTTCTTCTGATCTTGCAGGTGCGACGCTACCTTTTCGGCCGATCGACGCGCACTCTCACCATCATCGGCCTTGCCTGTGCAATCCTCCACCGCCGCCTGGCTCCCCTGGGCACTCGGCTCCGCCGTCTTCGCCGCGATGACAGCCATCCTCGCCAAGATCGGCCTCGATGGTATCGACTCGGACTTCGCTACTCTCATTCGGACGATTGTCATTGTCGGTGTGCTGGGCGCCTTCGTGGCGCTCACCGGCAAATGGCGTGATCCCACTGCGCTCCCCGGGAAATCGCTCACCTTCCTCGCACTCTCCGCGCTCGCGACCGGGGCCTCGTGGGTGTGCTACTTCCGGGCACTCAAGATCGGTGAGGCAGCTCAAGTGGCTCCGGTGGACAAGCTCAGTGTCGTCCTCGTGGCGCTGTTCGCCGTAGCCTTCCTTGGCGAGCGACCCTCACTCCGCGAATGGGCGGGCATCGGACTTGTGGGTGTGGGTGTCCTCGTGATCAGCATCCGGAAGTAGCCGGCGCTCGCCGATGCCTTCGGTAGCTCGATGAGTCCGGACCTTGCACTCCACACCGGCGTTCACCCAAGCCGGAGCATGCGCATCGTGCGTCACTCACCGCGTGTCGTCGCGGCCAGCTTCCTCATCGCCATCGCCACGCATTGCGCGCAGGCACAGGATGACCACAAGCCGGGCGGCCTGAGCAAGAGCCTGAAGGACACGACGTTCAACGGCAGGCCCTGACCTCATGACGCGAGCGCACCGGTGACGCGCTGGACTCGGCGGTTACCGGTGCGAGCGGCCCTGGCGGCAGGTGCCGGTGCGCTCGCGGGCGCGGCGCTCATGCAGGGGCTCGCGCTGGGGCTTGGAGTGATGCCTCCCGGTGGACTGCTGGGTGGAGCCACGGTTGGTGCGGCGATTGCCGCGGGTTGGTGGGGCTCGCTCCATGCTCGGACCCTGCGCACAGCGATGGACGTCGCCCAGTCAGCGATGCCGGGGCGCGCACTCATGCCCGCAGGCAACGAGAGCGTGGCGGTTGCGCACCTGATGCGCACACTGGTGGATCGCGCCGAGCAGAGCACGCGCGAGCTGTCGCAGCGCCAGGCATTCGCGGCCGTGAGCGAGTTTGCCGGCGAGCTGGCCCGGGAGCTGGCCCCATCGGTGGCCTCGGCGCGCAGCGCCATCCGGACGGCGGAGGGCGCGCTGCATCTCGACTCTCCCTTCCGCCTCCCGTTGGCCCGTGCGCAGCGCGAGCTGCACCGCATGTCGAACACGCTGCAGGACACGCAGCGACTCGCGCGCAGCGGCCGACTGGATCCGCAGCGCATCGATCTCTGGCAACCGCTGCGCACCGCACTGCGCGTCGTTGCCTCCGATGCGCTGGCGCGCAGCGTGCGCCTGGATACTCCGACATTTTCCGCGGTACCGCTCTGGGTGCAGGGAGATCGCGACGCCCTGGAGCAGTTATTCATCAACCTGCTGCTGAATGCAGTGCAGGCAACCGAATCCGGTGGGCGAGTATCGCTGGAGGTGCAGGGAGTGCAGGATGTGATGGTCACCATTGCAGACACGGGCTGCGGTATCCCCGATGGGGCTCTCGATCGGGTGTTCGAGCCGTTCTATTCCACGAAGGCTGATCGCGCCGGCCTGGGCCTGGCCATCGCGTGGCGCACAGCCGCTGCGCACGGCGGGCGCCTCGCCATCGAGAGCGCGCTGGGGCGAGGAACGCGGGTGCAGCTTGTGCTCCCAGCCGCTGATAGGGCGGGGGCGTTTGCGCTCGAGTAACCGCCCTCAGTTGACGGGGCGCGTCCAGCACAGGTCATGCGAATCGGATACCTGTCGCTGGCCGATGGAGGCCTTCGCCCCTTTGGAACCCGCCAGCAGCAGGCCATGACCGCGTCGCCACATCACGACGCTGCGACCGATCCTCCTGTCGCATCGGCGGCGCCCATCGTTCGACCCTCGTCGGTCGATCTGAGTTCGGTCTTTACCCCCCTGATGACGAATTCCCCCGTTACGTATTACGCTGATTCTTGCGACATCGGGTTTTCTGTCATTCATCCAGGCAAGCGGACGTGATCAGAAGTCCCAGAGCCGGGTGAGAAACGCGCCGAACGCTCCGGTGCGCAGCGTGGGATGCGTAATGCCCAGTTCGACTGGCTGGCTGAAGAGGAACCGAGGCTCGATGCCCATGTCCAGACGATAGAGGGTGCCGAACTTCTGAACGAATCGTGCACCCGGAATGCCACGGGTAAATCGGAACTGTCCAGCCACGTACCGGTCGTTCCCCAGGTACTTGCCGCCCTCCACGAGCGCTCCGCGCACCCCGCCAGTCTTGCCGAACACCAGCTCCGTGGGAACATCGGCTGGGGACACACTGAAAGCGTCCAGGCTGAACTCCTTGGCAGCACCAGTTCCGAGATCGTGAAGCACGACGCCCAGGGCTGTAGCACCCTGCTGACGATGCGCGAGTGCTCCCGTCTCCCCGCTCAACTGGCCGCTCCACGCTTCACTGCCCGACAGCGACGATCCTGACTGCTGCAACAACGACGTCGTCGCACGCCCCATGGTGAGGTAGCCGTTCAGCTCTCGTCCGCGAATGGGAAAGAGAGTGCCGCTTTCGAGTCCGATCGACGGTCCCTTCGACGTGCCGGCGGTGAGCAACTGCAGCGGAAACGAGCCGCGACCGGGTTCCCACACGATACGCTGTCCCACCTGCTGCACGATGCCTGGTGCGTCGGTATGGGGTCCGAACGTGAGCGTTCCGCGCACCGGCGTGAAGGCCTGAGTCCGGAAGTAGGTATGTCCATCACCGATCCGCACGAAGCCCACGATCCACTGATCGCTGGTGCGCTGATCCACATGCGCGAGCACGACCTCGCCGTCGCCGGTGTAGAACTCCGTGCTGGCGTCAGGCTTGTTCCGGTAATAGTTGCCGCGGTCGATCACGAGCTCCAGATCCGCGATGATCGCGACGCGCTTCGACGTTTCCCTCGCCAGCCGAATGCGCACGCTGTCATTTGCCTCGGCAGTGGTGTCGAACACGGCAAAGAAGCTCAAAGCACCCGGGGCCTTCACTCGCAACAGGTCCTTCCGGAACTGCTTGAGCGCCAGGAAACCACCCTTCATCTCGCCACGCCCGGTCACGCGCAGGGCATCGAGTGGACCGCGCGCCAGGATCCGCGCATCGGCATCCACGAGTCCCTTCGGGGAATCGAATACCCGAAGGTCTGTGCCTGATGCAGAGATGTTCACAAAGGGGTGCGATCGATCAGCGAACGATACGGTGCCGCTGGCGCGCAGTGGTCCCCCCGCCCGCGCTACGAGTGAATCGAGCACCAGCGTATCCGCGGCGAAATGAAGGTCCGCGTTCGCGCTGTCCACCGACATGCCGGTCGCCGCCAGCGTGAGTCCGGCGTTCCGCAGTGCCGCGGTGCCACCGTATCGCAGATCGGCCCAGCTTCCGCGAACCGTGAGTGCCGCCACCGCCGTGCCGTGCAGATCCTCCACGGCGCGGGTCCGCACCGGAAGTGCACCGAGCGCGAGGCTGTCCAGTACCAGGTCTGCCTGCACCGCACCCGGGAGCTTCCGCGAGCCACTCACCCCCGACAATGCGAGGTCATACGGCGCCGATGCCATTCCCGTCGCAACGCGGCGACCGGTGCTGTCGCGCGCCTCGAGGGTGAGGCCCACGTGCTGCGCAGCATACCGAAGTCCCACATCGGCATCGATCGCACGCTGGCCCTTGTACGCTCCATCACGCAGCGTTGCCTGCCCATTGATCATTGGCGCGGCGCGCGTACCGTCGATGCGAGCGGACGCCGCCAGCACTCCATCGACATCCACCTCGCGCTGCATCGCCGCCAGCACCGTGTTCACACGCACAGCTTCTGCGGCCACATCCAGATGAATCGCACCGTTCTTTGGGACAACGCCATTCGCGAAGAGCCGACCGCCCGCATTTCCCCGCAGATCCACGGAGTCCACGCGCACATCGCCGTGCGAGAGTCGCACGCGCGCCTGATGCGCGAGGCGCCACGACACGGTATCGAACACGGCCCGCAGTGAATCAAGTGTGATATCGTGCACACCACTTGAAGGATGCGCGTACCGGCCGAGCGCCGCGTACGACACGAGCG
>JBBSVF010000198.1:0-5939 GCA_038233745.1 Gemmatimonadales bacterium | reverse complement strand
TCGCCACCCACCCCGTGCATCTCGCAGTCGTTGATGATCACGTCGAACGGCGCCTCCTCCGCGAGTGCCGCGAGCCCCTCGCCCGAGCTGCCCACGATCACGAAGTCGAAATAGGTATCGAGCCGATACTGGATGTCCAGCAACTGGGCAACGTGATCCCCGACACACAGGATCCGGACGCACCGCGTGACGTCATCTGGGTATGCGACCGCTGCGGTCATTGGCCAACTCCGTGAAGAGAATAACCCCTTCCAAGGCTACTAGCGGACCACCGCATATGGTTCGTGCAACTGTATGTCCGACACGAGCTTACCTCACCAGCTCGCCACCTGGATTCGTCCTCGATCCACCGGAATCGGCTTGCTGATCGTCCCGAAAAGGGGACGCCATATATGAAGCGAGCTCGTGTGCGCGGCCGCGCCTGTGCCGCCGTTGATATTTCTACGCTGCGCGCGTCGAGATCCATGACCCAGTATTCGGCGACCCCCTCAAGGGAACGTGCGGTAAGGGATTCCCCGACTCGGTGACTCGTGCGACGCCGGCGTCACGGCGTCGCCCAGGATCCATATGTCATCAAACGGCAATCGCCAGCAGATCGCTCAACACGGCCGACGCCGTGACCGCTGCGCCTGCGCCCGGTCCCGTGATCACGAGCGGCCGGTCGTCGTAATGCGTCGTGCGGAACGCGAACTGATTGTCGGTTCCCTCCAGCACGCCGAGCGGTTCCTTGGGTGACACGGCCACGACGCCCACGCTCACGTCGTCTGGCGACGCGCGCACGCGATACCGAAGCGTCTTCCCCGCAAACCGGGCCGCACGGGCCTGTTCGACCAACCAGCCATCCTCGGCGTCCAGCTCCGTGAGGCGCGAAAGGAACTCGTTCCGCGACACATGCTGCAACGCCACCGGCACGAGCGACTCCGCACTGACCGCCGAGGGATCGCCCCGCCATCCGATCGCCCGGGCGAGAATAATGGCCTTTCTGGCGACATCCGCGCCGGAGAGATCGTCGCGCGGATCGGGTTCGGTGTAGCCGGCCGCAATGGCGTCGCGCAGGGCCTGCGAGAGCGTGAGTCCCTGCGCGAGCTCTGCGAAGAGAAAGCCCAGCGTTCCCGACGGACACCCCTCCACGGAGAGAATGCTGTCGCCGGCCTGCCGCAGCTTGCGCAGCGTGTCAAGCACGGGAAGTCCCGCACCCACCGTTGCCTCATACAAAAGCCGAGTACCGTTGCGGCGCTCGAGCTCGTGCAGGCGATCCACCGATGCCTGCGCGCCGGCGATCGGCCGCTTGTTGGCGAGCACCGCATTCCAGCCGTCATCCATCGCGCGCTCGAGCAGCAGGGATGTCTCCGCTGCCGTGACGTCCACGACCACGCCGCGACGCGTTCGCGCGCCGAAGATCCGGTTGAATGTCTCGTTGATTGCCGCGTCGTTTGACGCCGAGGCATTCAGGTCACCCAGGGAAACAAGCGAGCCACCTGCGGCCTTGTGACACGCCAGCGCGCGCAACCGCTCGCCACCGAGACCATCGGCCCCCGAGATCACGCCGCTCGTGTCGGCGACGCCGACAATACGAAACGCCGCATCCTCACGCCGCTCGGTGAAATGCGCGTCGATCTGGCCGAGCAGGGCGCGCCCGACGGAGCCGGCACCCACGAGCACGACGTCTGCCTGCCGCTCGCGCACGGTGGCGACTCTCACCGCCTGCGCCGCGAGCGAAGCCGAGGCCGCGACGCTCACGCCAGTCGTCGCGGCCACATCGAGTGCGTTCGTCAGATCTTCGATGAGATCTTCCGTGTCCTCGATGCCCACGGAGAGACGCAGCAGCGATTGCGTGATCCCCGCCGCCAGCTGGGCGGTGGGATCCATTGACGCGTGGGTCATCGTGGCCGGATGCGCAATCAGACTCTCCACGCCACCCAGCGACTCGGCCAACGTGAAATACCTGAGGGCACGTGTGAAGCGATCAATCGCCGGGAGGCCTCCGCGCAGCTCGAAGCTCACCATCGCACCGAAACCGTACTGTTGTGCGCGCGCGACGTGATGACCCGGGTGCGTGGCGAGGCCCGGGTAGTACGTCGCCGCCACCGCATCATGCGCGCCGAGCGCGGCCACGACCGCATGGGCATTGGCCTGATGCTGCACCAGCCGCGGATGCAGCGTGCGGAGGCCGCGCAGCGTGAGCCAACTGTCGAACGGAGCGCCCGTGACCCCAGTGCAGTTCGCCCACCAGGCGAGATCGTCGGCGAGCGCCGGCTCGCGCGCGACCACGGCACCGCCAACCACGTCGCTGTGTCCGTTGAGGTATTTCGTCGTGGAGTGCACGACGATGTCGGCGCCGAGCTCGAAAGGGCGCTGAAGGGCGGGGGAGAGGAAGGTGTTGTCTACGACGAACAATGATCCCGCCTCCTTTGCGGCGCTGGCGACTGCGCGCAGATCCGTGATGCGAAGCAGCGGATTGCTGGGCGTCTCCACCCACACGAGCCGCGGCGAGCGGAGAGCGATCTCGTTGGCCGCGTCGCCTGATACGCAGGTGAGATCGGCGAACCCCACCTCGAGCAGGTCACGCGAGGCCAGCGCGCGCAGCAGCCGCTGCGTTCCGCCGTAACAGTCATGCGCGGCGAGCACGAGTTCGCCGGGCTTCACGAGTTGCAGCACGAGCGCCACCGCCGACATGCCGGTACTCGTGATCACTGCGCCGGCGCCCCCCTCGAGATCCGCGATCGCCTCAGCGAGATGCGCGCGGGTGGGATTTCCGCTGCGTGTGTAGTCGTACTGGCGCTTCCCACCGAGTCCCGAGAAGGAGAAGTTGGACGAGAGATGGATTGGCGGCACGACGGCTCCGTGCTGTGCATCGGTATCGATTCCCGCGCGCGTCGCGCGCGTAGCCGGCTTCATGAGAGACATGGCGCGCTCCGGATGACCTGCGTGATAGTGTGCGTCGGGAAGTGATGTTCGGGTGTGCTGGCCGGAACGGACGCATCGGTCTTCTCGAGCGCCCTGGACAGGACGGCGCTTACGGCGTCCACCTCGAGCAGGAACCCGTCGTGGCCGAATCGCGTCCGGACGTCCACGTGCGCGATGTCCGTCAACGGCGTTCCGAGACGCGCGGCGAGCGCGAGCGTCTGCCGCCGTGGCACGACGCGATCGCCCTCGAACGCCACGATGGTGGTGGGCACGTGGATGTTCTCGGGTGACACACGGTGCAGGTCTGCGGAGAGCGAGAGGGCGAGAAAGCGCTCGGGTGTGCACTGCTCCGCGAAGCGGGCGCCGGCGTGCCGCAGGTAGCGCTCGATCGGGAAGGTTGCGTCGGCTCCGTGAATGTCGGGCGCGCCGGCGGAGGCGTCGAACCGTTCAGCGAACTCCCGCTCGCCACGATAGGTCGTCATGGCCAGGCCGCGCGCCAGTGTGAGGGCTTCGCGCTCTCGGCCGGTATCGAGCCCGAGCTCCACGGTGCGACGCTGAATGACGCGTACCGCGGTGGCATTCGGATCGGGTTCGTGCGCCGCGGCCAGCACGACGAGCTGCTTCAGGCGCGCGCCGTACCGCTCTGCAAACGCGAGTGCCACCATGCCGCCGTACGATGCGCCAACGACGGCGTGCACCACGTCGATGCCGAGTTCGTCGAGCAGGGCTGCGATGGCGTCAGCCTGATCGAAGGTGGTGATGATGCGTTCGGGGTGTCCGGTCTCCCCGCGGCCGCCGTCCTGGAATTCCACGCCGATAACGCGATAGCGGCAGCTGTCAATGGCGAGGCCTGGACCGGCGACACCGTCCCACCAACCTGCCGATGCGTTCGTTGGCGTGGCGGCGACATGACGGCCGGCGGAGATGCCACCGAGTGCGATGATAACGGGCGCGTTACGTGGTCCCGTGACTTCATACGCGGGGACGCAGGGCGGCGGACTGGGGTACAGTGTTGCTGGCACGGACATGATCGGCTCCAGGGAGACAGTGGAGCCGCCGACGTGTCCGCCCAGCGTCGCTTCCTGAAGGAAGGCGCGGGAGCACTGTCGCAATAACGAAAACGCCCGGGCGAAAGAAAGGCCGCCGGGCGGAACGCGTTTTTAGCACTTTGTTTAATGTGGCGGCAATAGGCGGCAAATCACCACAGGTATTTCAGTTGTGCGTGAGAAGATAGGGCAGGTACGCCGAACGTCAAGTGCCTGCTCACAGCCATCGGCGGACGCGCTGGCAATAGGCCAGGTATTCATCGCCGAACATACCGGCGAGGGCCCGTTCCTCATGCGGGATGACGACAGCGTGCAGCGCGGCGAGTGCGAGGGGCAGCATGAACAGCGGCCCCACGGCGCGGAGCAGCACCGCTGCCCCTGCATAGAGCAGTGTGAGTGCCACGTACATCGGGTTGCGGGTCCAGCGGTACGGGCCGCTCGTGACCAGCGCCGAAGCCTGGCCGTGCGGAATCACGGTCGTGTGTGCGCGGAGGAATAGCAACAGGCACCCAAAGGCCAACGCCGCGCCGAACGCGATCATGGAAATCCCAATCGTCCGCACGATGAGGATGGGCACTCGCGCAGGAATCGCCGTTCGGGGCGCGAGCCAGTGCTGGAGCAGCAGGCCCAGTGCGAATGCCCCCGCGAAGAGGACCGGGGGAGGGATAAGGAGCAGCAGTGGCGTCCGGGGGGCGGACCGGCTCGCGATTGGATCTGGCATGACGCACTACTCTCCGGTGAAGGTCAGTCCAGAAATGCAGCCCTTCCGTGCGCCCCGCAAGAGGCCGGTGCCGCCTGCCGCCTCAACTAAGCGACATCACAGCCTGCCGAGCGACAGCGTGAACATCGCCCCGACGGCGGTCGTCTCATGCGGGCCAACCGAGCCCGCGAGTTCGAATCCCGTGGCGAACACTCGCCCGAGCTTTCGCATACCGGCCGAGAAGCCGAGCACGTGCCGGCGATCGTAGACGGGCTCGACGCAGATGAGGTCGCGACTGCAATGACGGTGACGCTGCGCCTCGACAATTCCGAGCAGCAGGTGTCGCTCGACCCCAGCCCTTCGATGCGTGACGCCTGCGAGTACCCCCTGATCGCGCACTCCGTCGCTCATCGCGTTTGCATTCTCGAGTGATCGGACCAGTACCATCAGCGGCCCATACACCAGCTCAGCGCTCGCGACGGCGGCCACCGCATGCGTGCCGACGCCGAGGCCGACGCTGACTGCGCCGCGGAGTGGGGCGAGCGAGAGGCGGCGGCTGGCGCTGTCCTGCGCGTGCGCTCGCGCCGGAAGGAGCGCTGCGATCATGAGCAACGCGGAGGCGACCGCGCTGGACCTGTTCAGGAACGGGCTCCGCTCATGGCCGTGCACGATAGTTCGTGAGCGCAGTGTAAGAGATGCATGTCTCCGAAGATGGCTTCGCTGTGGAATTGACGACTCGCTACCGTGCCAGTCAAACCTGTCCCGCCCGGAAGTTCGCGATGCGAGTGTCAGCCCGCTACGACGCCAGCAGGCCCGCGAGCCCCCCGGCGGTGAATTCGACGCCGAGTGTGGTCGTCGGTATCCGGACCCGGTACGCGCTCTCGAGGGCCGCCCGCGAAGTCGCCACACCGATGCCGCTCATCGTGGATGGCCACCGGCGTTGACATCACGCCTCTCAGATCGCAACGCGGTATCGCGGTGGTTCACTGCGTCGACAGCTGGCGGCTGCGGCGCCGGAGATCCGTCGCACGCCAGACACAGCAACGATACCAGCAGCAGTGTGGCTCGTCGTGAACGGACTTCCCGAAGCCTCGTCATCGGACCAGTAGACCTCAGCGCATGGCGGCTGGCCGCCCGTCGTCGCCTGTCCTCAAAAGGTCCGCGAGGGCCCGAGGATGATCGCAAAGCCGAGCGCGACAACCACCCCGAGGGCGAATACCACCCAGGAGCGGGCAACGGTAAAGTCGCGAACAGTCTCGCCTTTCGGGACGGCGAAGCCGATCGAG
>JBBSVF010000197.1:0-5960 GCA_038233745.1 Gemmatimonadales bacterium | reverse complement strand
GGCGTGGGGGTTCACGGCCCCCCTCGAGCATGATCAGCCAATCGCAGAAACGGGGCCCCGCGCAGTGCGCGGGGCCCCGTTCTCGATCGCGGCGTCCGGATCCTTACCGAGCGATGGCGGATGGGGCGATGTCATCGGGAAGCGACGCCACGCCATAGAGCTGCCGCAGCGCGTCGCCCACCTCGTGCGAGAGCGCGTCCACCAACAGGGCGCCGCGCGCCACGGCGGGGGTATCAGCCCGAATTGGCCCACCGGAGAACGCCAGGAGATTCTGCGCGACGCGGGTGGCGGCGCTGCCGTGGCCGCGGCCAAGCCATGCCTCGCGATAGGCCGAGAGCCGCGCATCGAACTGACGCGCCGCAAGCTCTCGTAGTCCGCCCTCCACGAGCGGATCCTTCTCCATGAGGTGCAGCAGCGCCCGCAGCGCCTCGGAGGCGGTTCGATCATCCAGCGCATCACGCTGCGCCTGCAACACGCCGAGGGAGCGACGAAGGTAGCGGAGCTCCCAGCGCGCGTGATCATCGTCGCCGCGCGTTGCCACCTCGCTGAGCCACGAGACCTCGGCCGCATGCGGCTCCTGCATCAGCACGCCCGCGAATTCGGCGCTCCGGCGCAGCGCGGATCGATCATCGCGGAATCTGCGAAAGAGTTGCACGGGCTGGCCTAGTCCTGCAGGACCGGCAGTGCGAGGCGTCCGCCGGCCGCGGCGAGTGGGCGTCGCGTGAGCCCCATGCGATCGCGGACCTCGTGCTCCTGCAGCAGGAGGTCGCTGAGGTGAACCCCATCCAGCACCTCGTCAATGCGTTGCTGGAGCATCTGCCACACGGGCCGGATACTGCAGTCGTGCGATTCGGCGCACCGTGCGGCTTCCACCGGGTGCGAGACACAGTGGACGTCGAAGGTGGACTGTTCGGCTGCAGCGACGACATCGCGCACGCTCACCTGGGCGGGATCGCCCGCCAGGCGATAGCCACCGTGGGCACCGCGCGTGCTCAGCACGATACCCGCGCGCCGGAGCTTGAGCATGATCTGCTCGACGTAATCGGCCGGCAGGCGCTCGCGTGCGGCGATCTCGCGCCCCGTCACCGGCCCGTCGTCCAGGCGACGGGCCAGGTGAAGCGCACAGATGAGTCCGTATTCTGCCTGCGTCGTGATTCGCACACCCGCAATCTAGCGTGGCGTGAAGCCGCCGGCCATCATCCGCCGGCCACCATGCCGTGTTCCCCGCCCGGCACGCCGATCTCGGTCATCTTGCGCAGGTCAAGCACGTCGTCGATCCGGTCGGCGGGCAGCAGCTGATCGCGCTTCACCAGGTCGCGCACCAGGATGCCCTCCTTCACTGACTTCTTGCTGACCTCGGCGGCCTTCGCGTATCCGATGTGCGGCATGAGCGCGGTCGCGAGTGCCGCAGACCGCTCGACCCAGTAGGCGCACATGTCCTCGTTCGCGGCGATGCCTTTGACACACCGCTCGGTGAGCGTCGTGACGGCATTGGTGAGGATCCGCATGGAGAGCAGCACATTGAACGCGATCACCGGCATCATCACGTTCAGTTCGAGCTGCCCGTGCTCGGAGGCAATGGCGACGGTGGTGTCGAGCCCCATCACCTGGAAGCAGACCTGGTTGACCATCTCCGGAATGGATGGGTTGATCTTGCCGGGCATGATCGAGGATCCCGGTTGCACGGCCGGAAGCGTGATCTCGTCGATGCCGGTGCGCGGTCCCATCACCATCATGCGCAGATCGCTCGCGATCTTGCTGAGGTCGATCGCGAGTACGCGCATGGCGGCGCTGAATCCAGCGACATCGCCAAGGCTCTGCATTAGCTGAATGCGATCCCCGCCGATGCGCAGGTCCAGACCGCTGATCTCCTGCAGATAGCGGTTCATCAGCGCGGGATACTGCGGCTCCACCGTGACGCCAGTGCCCACGGCACTGCCACCGATGCCGAGGTCGCGCAGATAGTCCGCCGACTGCGTCACACGGCGAAGCCCGCGGTCGATGGAACCCGAATAGGCGGTGAACTCCTGTCCCAGACGGATGGGCATGGCGTCCTGCAGATGGGTGCGCCCTGCCTTCACGATATGGTCGAACTCCCGACCCTTGTCCGCAAGCGCATCGCGCAGCGCTTCAAAGGCTGACTCGAAGTCACTGAGTTGGGACAGGCACGCCAGACGAATGTTCGTGGGAATCGTGTCATTCGTGCTCTGCGCGAGGTTCACGTGATCGTTGGGATGCACCGGTGCGTACACCCCGCGTTCCGCTCCCAGCAGCTCGTTGGCGCGGTTGGCGAGCACCTCGTTGACATTCATGTTGTGCGACGTGCCGGCACCGGCCTGGTACGGGTCCACCACGAACTGGTCGCGGTGCTGGCCGCTCAGCACCTCGTCCGCCGCGGCGATGATCGCATCGGCGAGGCGGGCGTCGAGGCGGCCGGTGTCGCGGTGCGTGAGCGCTGCGGCCTTCTTGATCCACACCTGCGCCATCACGAATGGCCAGAGCGGCCGAAGGCCGCTGATGGGAAAGTTCTCCTGCGCGCGAAGCGTCTGCACCCCCCACAGCGCATCAGCGGGGACATCGCGCGTGCCGAGGGGATCCTTTTCCTGCCGTGTCGCCGGTGTGGTCATCGTCGAGGTCCGTTGGAGGCGCGCGGGCTACCGCGTAATGGGAATCGCGAGGGCCAGCGCAAAGCGATTGAAGTAGTTGAACAGGCAGATCACCGAGACGATCTCGACGATCTGCGCGGGATTCCAGTGTGCGGCCAGGTGCTCGAACGTCGCATCCGGTACGTGACCCGGGGTGGGCGTCAGCACGTCGGCGAACTCGAATGCGGAGCCCCACGCGGGCTCCATGTCGTCATAGGCTCCGGCCTGCAATGCTGTGAGCTGCTGCTCGGTCGCGCCCTGCCGCCTTGCCAAGGCGGTATGTGACGCCAGTCAGTAATCGCAGAGGTTGATGTGCGATACTCGCACGCTCAGCAGTTCCTTGAGCAGCACCGGCACCGTCCCCGGCCCCATCACGGCCGCCTGATGCGCGGCGAGGGCGGCGGCAACTGTCGGTGCATGTGCCGCCACGCGGAACAGGTTCGGCACCTTGCCCCGAGCCTTCACGTAGGACGCGAATGTCTCGCGCACCTCTTCTGGCGCAGCTTCGCTACCGATGCCCGGCAACCGCGCGAATTCCTCGTTCATGCAGCGCTCCGTCGTGAGAGTTCCCGCAACGCCAGGCCAAGCGCGCCCAGCGCCGCAATGCCTGCCACACCCATCCACAGCACACTGAACCCATGCAGCCGGCCGAAGGCCACTCGGCGAACATCGTCCACAGCCAGCGCATCCATTGCACCAGGAATGCTGCGCCGAATTACCTCGATGCGCGGTACGATCACGAGCTGGGCGATAGCGCAGGCCGCCGTCACCGCTCCGGCGAACGCCAGCATCAGTCCTCCCGCGCCGGCGCGAGCGCCAACTACTGCAGTGATCAGCCCGACCGCCATGCCCGTCCAGAAGATCACGGGCAGCACGCGTCCGACCAGCGCACCCGCCAGCGTTCTCGTGGGCAACACGGCGAAGGCGGCTGGCGCCACCACGCCCGCCGTGAGTGCCGCCGCACCGAGCCAGAGCGCGAGAAGGACCACGCACGCCAGCAGCGAGCCCGAGGCGCGCACGATCACCGCTTCACCGTCCGTGCGCGCCCGGACAGAAACGGATTGGACTGACGTTCGGCGCCGATCGTCGTCGCCGGACCATGACCAGGATAGACGACGGTGGCGTCGTCCAGCTCCGCGATGCGGGCGAGCGATGCGTCCATCGCGCGGGGATCACAGAGCGGCAGATCGGTGCGGCCGATGCTGCCGGCGAACAGCAGGTCGCCTGCCACGCTGACGCCGTGACCGGTAAAGGTAACGTGTCCCGGCGCATGCCCTGGAACGTGGGCCACGGTAAACCGAAGCGAGCCACAGGCCACTTCGGTGCCGTCGGTCAAATCCGTGCACGGTGCCGTGGGCTGCTCGAAGGGCACGCCATACATGATCGCCGCGCGCGCGGACAGTTCATCGTAGTACGGCCGGTCGGCCGGGTGCATGTGCACTGGCACCGGATGCACGCGTCGCACGGCCTCGATTGCGCCGATGTGATCGATGTGCGCATGCGTGAGCCAGATCGCGTCGAGCGTAACGCCAGCAGACGCGATCATCTCCAGGAGCGTGTCGGCATCATCACCCGGATCCACCAGCACGCCCCGGCCCGTCGTCTCATCGACGATGAGGTACGAGTTTTCCTGGAAGGGTCCAACCGTCCGCGAGAGAATCTTCACTCCGGCGAGGCCTCCGGCGCCGTCTCGGCTGTCTCCAGCACGGGCGACTCACCGATGCCGTGATGCGCGAGATAGCGTTCAGCCTCGAGCGCGGCCATGCACCCGGTGCCCGCCGAGGTGATGGCCTGGCGATAGTAGTCGTCGATCACGTCACCTGCGCCGAACACGCCGGAGACGGAGGTGCACGTGCGTCCTCCCATCACGGTGATGTATCCAAGTGGAGTCATCTCGAGCTGGCCGCCGAGGAACGTCGTGTTGGGCGTGTGACCAATGGCCACGAAGAGTCCCCCCACGTCGATCGTGCGCTGCTCGTTCGTGACGGTGTCCTCCACGCGCAGCCCGGTGATTTCGTCGTCGCCGAGTACGTCCACCACGCGGGTATTCCACACCATGCGGATCTTCTTGTGCCCGAGCACTCGCGCCGACATGGCCTTCGATGCGCGCAGCGTGTCACGGCGGTGGATCACCAGCACCTCGCTCGCAAACTTCGTGAGGTACAGGGCCTCCTCCATCGCCGTGTCTCCGCCACCAACCACGGCGAGGACCTTGTTGCGGTAGAATGGAAGCGCGCCATCGCAGACGGCGCAGGCCGACACGCCTCCGCCATTCTGCGCCAGCCGCTGCTCGTTGGGCAGACCGATCCAGTTCGCGCTCGCGCCGGTGGCCACGATCACTGTGTGCGCGGACACCGATCCGGAATAATTGGCGATGAGCTGCATGGGACGGGCATTGAGATCCGCCGACACGATCAGCTCGGACACCACACGCACGCCGTACCGAACCGCCTGCGCCTTCATCCGATCCATCAGGTCAGTGCCACTGATGGGCTCCGGGAATCCCGGATAGTTCTCGATGTCGGTGGTGAGCATGAGCTGCCCACCCGGGAGCTGGGTGCCCACCGGCTCGCCCTCATACACAACGGGCGCCAGATTCGCGCGCGCGGCGTAAATGGCCGCCGTCCACGCCGCCGGACCGGAGCCGATGATCACGAGATTCTCTGGGCGAGCGTCTGGCATGGCGACTGGCGATGAAGGGGCGGGGTGCTGCGAGGACTCACTCAAGTTAATCGCTCCCCGACGGCATCATCGATTCGCAGCCGCCTGATGGCTCCGTGACAATGCGACACGGTGCCCACGAGCACATCGCCTCCCTCCTTGGCTAGGACCTCCGCGACCTGCCGGTCGGCATCGAGCACGGCCTGCACGTCGATCATTCCCACGCCGAACGCGCGATGCAGGCAGTGAAACACCGGCGCGGCGGCGATCGGCCGCCCCGCTGCCATCTCGCTCGCAACGTGAGCGGCCACCGCGTCGGGCATGCTCCAGCTCCTGGGCCCTCGCGTGTGCGGGCAGCGCGCGGGTTCGATGCAGTTGATGGGACACATCCACTCGGCGAAACTCACGTAATGCGTCCCATCGTCTCCAGCGCGCTCCCACGGCACGGCAGGAGCCGCAGGAAGTGGAACCACGCGCACCGTTCTCCTTGGCCAGCGAGCAGCCGCACGCGCCGCGACCCAGTCAGCCATCAGGTGCGGCATGAGCGGCGAGGGCACAATGGCGTCGGGTGTATCGGACCCTGCGTCCGCGAGCGGGCCCAGATAGGCATCGAAGAAGTGCGTCCATGGCTCCACGACGACTTCCGCGTCGACT
>JBBSVF010000196.1:0-5978 GCA_038233745.1 Gemmatimonadales bacterium | reverse complement strand
GGCGCCTTTCGCGCGCCCTGGCCGCCGCATAGCATTCCGCGTCCAATATAACCCCAGGACTCAGGCGTGCGAGGACTCACCATCTCCGCCAACGGGGGGCTCGAGCAGCTCACCCTCCGTGACGACCTCCCTCGGCCCACACTTCGCAGCGACACCGACGTGCTGGTGCGCGTGGAGGCGGCCGCCCTCAATCACCTCGATCTCTTCGTGGTGGGCGGGCTGCCTGGCGTCACCCTCGTGCCGCCCTTCGTGCTCGGGAGCGACGCGGTGGGCCGTATCGACGCGGTGGGTTCCGGCGTCACGACGGTCTCGGTCGGCGATCGTGTGGTGATCAATCCCGGGCTCAGCGACCGCACCTGCGAATACTGTCTCGACGGCGAACAACCACTCTGTCCGCACTTCGCCGTACTCGGCGAGCACCTGAACGGCACACTCGCGGAGTATGTGGTGGTGCCGCAGTGGCACGTGCTGCCAATCGCCACCGACGCCGCCGCCGGCGAGGCGGCGGCGTTCACCCTCGCGACGATGACGGCGTGGCGCATGGTGGTCTCGCGCGCGCAGCTCCGCGCCGGCGAGTACATGCTGGTGTGGGGGATCGGCGGTGGCGTTGCACAGGCGTGTCTGCAGATCGGCCGCCTGATCGGGGCGCACGTCACCGTCACATCCGGGAGCGACGCCAAGCTCGAACGCGCGCTCGCGCTGGGCGCCGATGCGGCGATCAACCACACGACGGTGGATGTGGGGCGCGAGATGCGCTCACGCACGGGCAAGCGTGGTGTCGACGTCGTCATCGATTCGGTGGGCCAGGCCACCTGGTCGCAGTCGCTCGGCGCGCTCGGCCGTCGCGGGCGACTCGTCACCTGCGGCGGCACTTCCGGCCCGATGGTTACCACCGACGTTCGCCGGCTCTTCTGGAATCAGTGGACCCTCATGGGCTCCACGATGGGGAACGACGCGGAGTTCGCCGCGATTGTCGCTGAGTTCAACGCGGGTCGCCTGCATCCAGTGGTGGACGCGGTGTTCCCGCTGGACCGCGCTGTGGAGGCGTACGAGCGCCTGCAGGCGGGCGAGCAGTTCGGGAAGATCGTGGTGACGATGCCACGCTGAGGGCGGCGCCCGTCTCACCCGCGCATCTTGCGATTTCATTTGAACCCTATAACATCGCAGGGTGAAGATCGTCATCGTGGGCGGAGGACCCGCCGGCCTGTACACCGCACTACTGGTGAAGCGCGCGCGCCCTGATCACTCGGTGGTGGTACTCGAGCGCAACCGCCCCGACGACACCTTCGGATGGGGTGTGGTGTTCTCGGATCAGACGCTGGGATTGTTCCGCGCAGCCGATGAGCCCACCTGGCAGGCCATCACGGGCAGCTTCGCGCACTGGGACGACATCGACGTCGTCATCGGAGATCACCGCATCACCTCCGGGGGCCACGGCTTCTGCGGCATCGCCCGCCGAAAGTTGCTCGCGATCCTCCAGGAGCGGTGCACCGAGCTCGGCGTCGACCTGCGCTTCGAGACAACGGTGCCGAATCTCGCAGCGCTGACCGACCTTGGGCTGGGCGATGCGGATCTCGTCATCGCCGCCGATGGCGTGAACAGTGCCATCCGCCACGAGCTGGCGGACGTCTTCCAACCGGATCTCGACGTGCGCAGCGCACGATTCGTCTGGCTGGGGTCATCGTTGCCCCTGGACGCCTTCACCTTCTACTTCGCAGAAACGCCGGCGGGAGTCTTCCAGGCTCATTGCTACCGATTCGACGAGCACACCTCGACGTTCATCGTGGAATGCGACGAGGCGTCATGGCGCTCGGCGGGTTTCGATCACATGGATGCGGACGAAACCATCGCGGCATGCGAGACGCTCTTCGCCGATCGGCTCGGTTCGCACTGCCTCGTCTCGAATGCCGCCCATCGCCAGGCGTCGCCCTGGACGCAGTTCACGCGCGTAAAAAATGCGCGATGGCGCTCCGGCAAGGTGGTGCTGATCGGCGACGCCGCGCACACGGCGCACTTTTCCATCGGGTCGGGAACGAAGCTCGCGATGGAGGACGCCATCGTCCTGGCGCGCGAGATCGTCGCAGCCGATGCGCCCGGCTCGCTCGAGCGTGGACTGGAACGGTATGAAGCCGAGCGGATGGTCGAGTCGCTGCGGCTGCAGAATGCGGCACGCAACTCGATGGAGTGGTTCGAGAATGTGCGGCGTTACATCCATCTGCCCTCGGAGCAGTTCGCGTACAGTCTGCTCACGCGCAGTCAGCGTGTGAGCCATGAGAATCTTCGCCTGCGCGACGCGGGCTACGTGGAGGGCGTGGAACGCTGGTTCGCCAGCCGCGCCGACCGCGACCTGCACGACGCTGTGCCGCCGATGTTCACCCCGTTGTCGCTGCGCTCGATGCGTCTTGCGAACCGTGTGGTGCTGGCGCCGATGGACATGTACAGCGCCACCGACGGCATGCCCAACGACTTCCACCTGGTCCATCTCGGCGCCCGCGCACTCGGTGGCGCGGCGCTGATAATGACCGAGATGGTCTGCGTGGCCCCCGAGGGACGCATCACGCTTGGATGCACAGGGATGTACGAGGACGCGCATCGCGACTACTGGGCGCGCGTCGTACGGTTTGTTCACGAATGGTCGTCGGCGCGAATCTGTCTGCAGCTCGGACATTCGGGGCGGAAGGGTGCCACCGCGCTGCCGTGGGACGGGCAGGACATCCCGCTGCCGGACGCCGAGGGATGGCCCACGATCGGTCCCTCGTCGATTCCATTCAATGACAGACTGCCGGCACCCGCTGCGATGACGCGGCGAGAGATGGATGCTGTGCGCGAGCAGTTCGTGAGCGCCACACGCATGGGCGCGGAGGCGGGCTTCGACATGCTGGAACTGCATGCCGCGCACGGCTACCTGCTCTCCAGCTTTCTCACGCCGGTGAGCAACCGCCGCACCGATGAATACGGGGGCGCGCTCGAAAACCGGTTGCGCTATCCGCTGGAGATCTTCACCGCGATGCGCGACGCATGGCCTGTCGACCGGCCCATGTCGGTGCGCATCTCCGCGACTGACTGGGTGAATGACGGCATCACGCCGGAGGAGTCGGTGCGCATCGGCGAGGCCTTTTCGAGCGCCGGCGCTGACGTCATCCACGTTTCAACGGGACAGACCTCCGCCGACGCCGCGCCGGTGTTCGGCCGCATGTTCCAGACACCATACAGCGACCGCATCCGAAACGAGGGACATGTGAGCACTATCGCCGTGGGCAACGTGACGGAGCCGGATCAGGTGAACGGCATTATTGCCGCGGGGCGGGCAGATCTCGTCGCCATCGGGCGGCCGCATCTGGCCGATCCGCACTGGACCCTGCACGCCGCTGCCACGCTGGGCTACACGGCCATGCCGTGGCCCCGCCAGTACCACCTGGGCCGCGTGCAACTCGAGCGCGAATTGGAGCGCGCCCGCGCATGAGCAGACCGATGAACTCACTCGAGGGGCGGCACGCCGTGATCACCGGGGCCAGCCGAGGCATTGGCGCAGCGGCCGCGCGCGCATTGGCCGAACGCGGCGCGGCCGTGACACTCCTCGGGCGCGACCGCGAGCGACTGGACGAGCAGGTGTTCCTGCTTGCGGCCATCACCGACGCCGAGTCCGTGGTGTGCGATGTCGCGAACGCGGCGAGTGTCACGGGCGCCTTCGCCGGAATCATCGGAAGGCGGCCGGTGGACATTCTCGTGAACAGCGCGGGCATCGCCGAGTCGGCGTCATTTCTCGAGACGACCCCCGAGCTGTTCGCGAGCATGCTGGAGGTGAACCTCAATGGCACCATTCGCTGCACGCAGGCCGTGTTGCCTGCCATGCTGGAACGGAAGTCAGGGCGCATCGTGAACATCGCGTCCACGGCGGGACTGCGTGGCTACAAGATGATGAGCGCCTACTGCGTGTCGAAGCACGCCGTGATCGGCCTCACACGGGCACTCGCGTTGGAGACGGCGCGCCACGGCGTGACCGTGAACGCCCTTTGCCCCGGATACACCGAGACTGACATGTACGAACAGGCGATGACGAACCTCATGTCGTCCGGCAAGTCTCGCGAGGAAGCCGACGCCATGCTCGTGCGGGGAATTCCGCGTGGAATCATCACGCAGCCCGAGGAAGTGGCCGACGCGATCGTCTGGCTGGCCGGTGACGGCGCCGGCGCGGTGACGGGCACGGTGATTCCCGTGGCAGGAGGAGAGGTGACATGAGCGCGAAGAAGAGCGACCGCAAACGCTCGGCTGCGCAGCCCATGAGACTCTGGTTGCGCATGCTCTCCTGCGCCACGCTGGTGGAAGGGGAGTTGCGCCGGCGTCTGCGCGAAGAGTTCAGCATCACGCTGCCACAGTTCGATGTGCTCGCGCAGCTCGACGCTGGCGAACGCGATGGCGACGCCGGCCTCACCATGAGCACACTTTCGGAGCGGCTGATGGTGACGAATGGCAATGTCACCGGTCTCGTGGAGCGCCTGGTGACCGACGGACTCGTCACACGCGAGCCCGCCCCCGAGGACCGGCGTCGCATGATCGTGAGTCTCACGACCACGGGGAGAAAGGCGTTAGCGACCATCGTACCGGCCCACGAAGCCTGGATCACCGAGCTGTTCGCCGACATGGAGGGCAAGGAGGTGCGCCGCCTTCACGAACTGCTCGGTGATCTCCGCGACAGCGTTCGTGCCGCGCTCCCCGGAGCGGGCACATGAGCGACACGGTCGACGCAGGCAGCATCCGCACGGAGCACTTCTCGTGGCGCATCGAGGGACGCGTGGGAGTGATCACCCTCGACCGGCCCGAGCGAAAGAACCCCCTCACTCTCGAGTCATACCGGGAGCTCACCGACACCTTTGTAACACTGCAGCGCGTGCCTGACATCCGCGCCATCGTGATCACCGGTGCCGGTGGCAACTTCTGCAGCGGCGGCGATGTGCACGACATCATCGGCCCGCTCGTGCGGATGAAGCAGGAGGGCAATCACGCAGGCCTGCACGCCTTCACGCAGATGACCGGCGATCTGGTGAAAGCCATGCGCGCCTGCCCGCAGCCGATCGTCGCAGCCATCGACGGCATCTGCGTGGGCGCGGGCGCCATCGTCGCCATGGCCAGCGATCTGCGCGTTGGCACCGCGCGCAGCAAGGTGGCCTTCCTCTTCGTGAAGGTGGGACTCTCCGGCGCCGACATGGGAGCCTGCGCGATCCTCCCCCGCATCATCGGCCAGGGCCGCGCGAGCGAACTCCTCTACCTGGGCCGCACAATGCAGGGTGAAGAAGCAGAGCGCTGGGGCTTCTACAATCGCCTCGCTGCGCCCGAAGCTGTGTTCGATGACGCGCTCGCGCTTGCGACCACGCTCGCTGATGGGCCGAGCGCTGCGCATGCGATGACGAAGCGCTGTCTGCACGAGGAGTGGGCCATGCCCGTAAACGCCGCCATCGACTACGAGGCGGCACGCCAGGCCGAGAGCATGCGCGGCGAGGACTTCGAACTCGCGTACCATGCGTTCGTGGAGCGGCGCACCCCAGTGTTCGAGGGCAACTGAGATGGACGACGAATGCTGGCGCTGGCCCTTCTTCGACGAACGGCACCGCACCCTGGCGGCCGAGCTGCGCACGTGGGCGGCCACCAACATTCCCGAGCATCACGAGGGCGATGTCGGCATGGCGAGCCGCGACCTCGTGCGCCTGCTGGGCGACGCGGGCTGGCTGCGCTACGCCGTCCCCGCACCGTACGGCGGCGCGGACGCAATGCTCGACGTGCGAACACTCTGCATCATGCGCGAAACCCTCGCGCGCCACACCGGACTCGCCGATTTCGCCTTCGCCATGCAGGGGCTGGGCGCGGGCCCGATCTCGCTCTTCGGCAGCGACGCGCTCAAAGCGAAGTATCTCCCCGCCGTAGCTCGAGGTGAGCATGTTGCCGCCTTCGCCATTTCCGAGCGCGACGCCGGCTCCGATGTG
>JBBSVF010000195.1:0-5996 GCA_038233745.1 Gemmatimonadales bacterium | reverse complement strand
TGGCAGGTGGCCATGCCCTCCAACTCGGCCGACGCCGTGGGCCTGCTGCGCTGCGCCATACGCGGAGCCAATCCCACCATCTTCTTCGAGCATCGGTCGCTGCTCATGACGAGCGATGGCAGCGCGCGCTATCCGGGCGACGATTACGTGCTGCCCTTCGGCCGCGCTGCGACACTCGCGCAGGGCGACCGGATCACGGTGGTCACGTGGGGCGCGATGGTGCATCGCTGCGTCGCCGCCGCGCGGCAATTCGAGGGCGACGTGGACCTCCTCGACCTCCGCACGATCATGCCGTGGGATCGTGAGGCGGTGCTCGCGAGTGTACGTCGAACAGGCCGGTGCCTGATTGTGCACGAGGATACGCAGACGGCGGGATTCGGCGCGGAGATCGCCGCCGTGCTGGCGCGCGAGGCGTTCTGGTATCTGGATGCGCCGGTGGAGCGTCTTACCGTGGGTGACGTACCCATGCCGTACCACGAGGTGTTGCTGGCCGCGGTGCTGCCGGACGCGGAGCGGATTGCGGGCGCGATCGGCGATCTCTTGCGGGTCTGATTGGGCGGGCGCGGACCCGTTCTGGTAACCTGACCCAGCTCCTGCTCTCACATTTTCCTTCGCACGTACGATTGGATGAGTAGCCCTTCTTCCGAGGTGCAGAGCGTCGCGCCGGCGACCGCGTCGCAGCCCTCCGTGTGGCACGCGGTGCGGGAGGCGCTCGCAGGCGCTCACGATCGCGACTTCACGGAGGGACCGATCGGGCGGGCGATCTTCATTCTTGCCGTGCCGATGGTGCTCGAGCAGGTGATGGAGAGCGTCTTCGCCGTTGTCGATGTGTTCGTGGTGAGTCACCTCGGAGCGGACGCCGTGGCGACGGTGGCGCTCACCGAATCCTTCATGACCGTGCTCTACGCACTCGCGATGGGCTTCAGCATCGGCGCGGGGGCGATGATCGCGCGCCGGATCGGCGAGAAGGACCGCGAGGGGGCGGCGCACACCGCGGCGCAGGTGATTGTTTTCGGACTGCTGATGTCCCTGGTGCTCGGTGTGTTCGGTGCAGCGCTGGCGCCGCAGCTGCTGCGGCTGATGGGCGGTTCGGAGGGCGTGCTCGCCAACGTGCGCTTCACCCGCATCATGCTGGGCTTCAATGCCAGCGTCGTGATGCTGTTCCTGATCAATGCAGTGCTGCGCAGCACGGGCGACGCGGCCATCGCGATGCGCGTGCTTTGGCTCTCGAATGGCATCAACATCCTCCTGGCACCCGCGCTGGTTTTCGGGTGGGGACCACTTCCGAAGCTGGGGATCGCCGGCGCCGCGATCGGGACGACCATCGGGCGAGGGATCGGTGCCCTGTACGCGTATTCGCGGCTCGCGCGCCCCGGTGCGCGCATCACGCTGGAACGCCGCCACTTTGCGCTCGACACAGCGCTCATTGGCCGGATCGTGAACCTCTCCGGTGCGGCCACCTTTCAGGTGTTCATCGGCATGGCGAGCTGGATCGGGCTCACGCGGATCCTGGCGAGCTTCGGGAGTACGGTGCTGGCTGGGTATGCCATCGGACTTCGCATCGTGATCTTTGCCCTGCTGCCCACCTTCGGGCTCGCGAATGCGGCAGCGACCATGACCGGGCAGGCGCTGGGCGCGGGCAAGCCGGAGCGTGCAGAGGAGGCGGTGTGGACCGCCGCGAAGTACGCAGCGATCTTCCTGGGGCTCGTCGGTCTGTTGTTCGTGGCGACGGCACGGATCATCGTGGGCGGGTTCAGCCCCGATCCCGAGGTGGTGCGCTACGGTGTGGCGGCGCTGAGGACTATCTCGTACGGCTTCGTGTTCTACGCATACGGCATGGTCGTGACGCAATCGTTCAATGGCGCGGGCGACACCCGCACGCCGACGATGGTGAACCTGGTGGTGTTCTGGATGCTCGAGCTCCCGCTGGCGTGGGTGCTGGCGAAGGTGCTCGGATACGGGCCGCAGGGGGCGTTCTGGGCGATGACGATCTCATTTTCCGTGCTTGCTGTGCTGTCGACTGTGTTGTTTCGGAGAGGGACGTGGAAGTTGCGGGTGGTGTAGGGCTCCAATCGCCAAAGCGTTCGGAACGGATTTTCCGGATTCATCCGGAAACTACCGGATACACTCTCTGGCGCTGAAGCACTCGTGGCGACACAAGTCTGTGAAACGCGGGCTTCTCTCCGAAGTGGAGCAAAAGACCCACATCGAGCTCGCTCGCACGCAGGTAGTTCAGAAGTTGTCGTCTGTCGGTCGCGGCCAGAATCGCGGAGGCCTTCAGCTCCACCGCGAGCGCATTTTCGACGAGCAGGTCGAGTCGGTAATGCCCCACAACGGTGCCCTTGAAGAACACCTGCACGGGAGTCTCTTCCTGTACTCGCAGACCAGCCGATCGCAGCTCCTGCGCGAGAGCCCGCCGGTATACGACTTCCAAAAATCCGTGGCCAAGAATGTTGAAGGTGCCGAAGAAGGCGCGCAGCACCGGCTCCGTCACCTCGCAAAGCAGCAGCTCCGGCCGTTTGACAGTCACATCCGGAGTTTCCGCTCCGAACGCTTTTCCATCTCACCACGCCACCGCATGGACAATCAGAACGCCTTGAACTCCTCGAACGGCTGCCCGCACCCCCGGCACCAGTTCACCGACTTGCACGCGGTCGACCCGAACTCGCTTCGCACCTCGGTCTGCCGCGACTCGCAATAGGGGCACTGCGCAGCGGGCCGTGCGCGCATGAGTTGCACAAGCCCGCCCTCTTCCGTTCGTCCCGGCGGGGCGATGCCATACGCCTTCAGCTTGGCCTTCGACGCGTCGTCGATCCAGTCGGTGGTCCACGGCGGCGAATAGGTGGTGCGCACCGCGGCACGCAATCCGGCGCCGTGCAGTGCCTCGAGAATATCGGACTCGATCACGCGAATGGCCGGACACCCGCTGTACGTCGGCGTCACCACCACGGTCACATCGCCCGCTTCATCGATCTCCACGTCGCGGATGATGCCGAGTTCGCGCACACTGAGCACCGGCACCTCGGGATCCATCACCTGATCGAGCAGGGCCAGCACACCCTCGCGAGTGGGGACTGCGCTCACCAGGTGGCGCCGGGATGTGACCGCGCGACGATCTGCATCTCAGCCAGCAGATGCCCCAAATGCTCCGTGTGCGCGCCAGTCCGGCCGCCGCGGGCATTCGCCGCGCGCGCGACAGCGTTGGGCGTCGTGAGAGTGGCGCGCTCCAGCACCTCGCGCACCAGCACATGCCACTGCTCGGCGATCGCCACGGGATCCGCGCCGATGCCCGCCTCGTGCATGGCGACGTCCACGCCGTCCGACGCCAGGAGCTCCGGCACGAAGCGCCACAGATCGTCGATCGCGCGCTGGACCCGGCGATGACTCTCCTCGGTGCCGTCGCCAAGCCGGAGCATCCATTCCCCGCTGTGCCGCACGTGATACTTCGCTTCCTTCAGCGAGCGCGCCGCCAGCGCGGCGAGTTCCGTGTCGCTCGACCGGGTGAGGGCGTCGAAGGTGACGACAGCATGGACGTCGAACAGGAACTGGCGCGCGATCGTGAACGCGAAATCGCCGCGCGGGAGCTCCACGAGCTGGCAGTTACGGAACTCTACCGCCTCGCGGAAGTACGCGAGCGCATCCTCGTCGCGCCCCTGCCCCTCGATCTCACCGGCATGATGCAGCAGCAGGGTCGCCTGCCCCAGGAGATCGAGGGCGACGTTGGACATGGCGATGTCCTCCTCGAGAATCGGGGCGTGCCCGCACCACTCGCTGAGCCGCTGCCCCAGGATCAGGCGGTCGTCGCCAAGCCGTAAGAGATATTCGACGTGAGCATTCGGTTGTGGCGCGGGCGCCGGCACGATCGAGGGCGACGTCATACGCCGCGCACGCCGCGAGGCACCTTGTAGAACTGGGGATGGCGATACGGCTTTGTGTCGCCCGGCTCGAACAGCGGTCCGGCATCGTCAGGGGAGGACGCCGCAATCGCGCCCGAAGGCACCACCCAGAGCGAGATCACACCGCCGCGACGCGAGTACACGTCGCGCGCATTCTGCATCGCATGCTCGGCGTCCGTGGCGTGCAGGGAGCCGGCGTGCTCATGCGGCGCTCCCTGCGCGCTCTGCGTGAACACTTCCCACAGCGGCCACTGCGCGTCGGCCTCCGTCGCGGCCGCCTGCTCCGTAATCGCGTCCTGATTCAGGATCGTGCTCGCCACGTCAGGCTGCCGCGCTCGCGCTCGCCGCGCGCTGTTTCGCCGCATAGGCACTGGCCGCCTCGCGCACCCATGCGCCGTCGTCGTGCGCTGCGCGCCGCGCATCCAGCCGCTCCTTGTTGCACGGACCGTTGCCGCGAATCACCTGGGTGAACTCGTCCCAGTCGATCGCGCCGAACTCCCAGTCGCCCGTGTCCTCGTTCTGCCGCATGTCGGCATCGGGCAACGTGAGATTCACGGCGATCGCCTGCGGGACGGTGAGATTCACGAAGCGCTGACGCAGCTCGTCATTCGTCTTTCGCTTCACCTTCCAACGGATGAGTTCAGCGGAGTTCGGAGAATCGGCGTCGCTGGGCCCGAACATCATGAGCGAGGGCCACCACCAGCGGTTCACCGCATCCTGCACCATGGCGCGCTGCGCCGGCGTGCCGTTCGCGAGCGTCGCCACGATCTCGTAGCCCTGGCGCTTGTGGAAGTTCTCCTCCTTGCACACCCGGATCATCGCCCGCGCATACGGGCCGTATGAGGCCTTGGCGAGAATCGTCTGGTTCACGATCGCCGCGCCATCAACGAACCAGCCGATCACGCCGATATCGGCCCACGACAGCGTGGGATAGTTGAAGATGCTCGAGTACTTCGCCGTCCCATCCAGGAGCTGCTGCACGAGCTCGCTGCGGTCGACGCCAAGCGTCTCCGTGCCGCAGTAGATGTAGAGCCCGTGGCCTGCTTCGTCCTGCACCTTCGCGATGAGCGCGATCTTGCGGCGCAGGCTTGGCGCGCGGGAGATCCAGTTGCCCTCCGGCAGCATGCCGACGATCTCGGAATGCGCGTGCTGCGACATCATGCGCACCAGCTGTCGCCGGTACTTCTCCGGCATCCAGTCCCTGGGTTCAATGCTCTCGCCGGCGGCGATGCGAGCGTCAAAGGCAGCCACCAGCGTCGGATCGTCGGCGGGTGGCGCAGTACGAATCGGAGTCTGGGTCATGCTGCATAATACACCACAACGGGGAATTCGGACAATCGACGCCCGTGCACCGGACCGTATATCTTTCCTGCCATGCTCACTCGGCCCGCCATCCCAGGAACTGCCATCGCCGGTGGCGACGTGAACGTCGCCATCGCCCATGGCGTCGGCACCATCACCTTCGGTCATCCGAAAGGCAACTCACTCCCTGGCGAGCTGCTGCGGCGACTTGCCGAAGCGGTCACATGGGTGGGCATGGATCCCGCCGCGCGTGTCATCGTGCTCCGCAGCGATGGAGAGGGTCCCTTCTGCGCCGGGGCGTCGTTTGACGAACTGATCGGGATCGACGACGCAGCGGACGGAGCAGCGTTCTTCTCGGGGTTCTCGCAGGTGATCCTCGCGATGATTCGCGCGCCGAAGTTCGTGATCGTGCGCGTGCACGGCCGCGTGGCGGGGGGCGGTGTGGGGCTCGCGGCCGCCGCCGATTACGCCTTTGCCACGAGTGACGCGCGCGCCAAGCTCAGCGAACTCGCGGTGGGCATCGGGCCCTTCGTGGTGGGGCCGGTGATCGAACGGCGCATCGGCAACGGACCATTCGCTGCGATGGCGGCCGATGCCGACTGGCGTGATGCGGCCTGGGGCGAGCGCCACGGACTCTACGCCAGGGTGTTTGACGAGAAGGCGCAGATGGATTCCGAGATCAACGGACTCGCCGCCGTGCTGGCGTCGTCCAATCCGGAAGCCATGGCGGAGCTGAAACGCGTGTTCTGGGAGGGAACCGAACAGTGGGACGCACTGCTCGCCTCGCGAGCGGAGATC
>JBBSVF010000194.1:0-6026 GCA_038233745.1 Gemmatimonadales bacterium | reverse complement strand
TTCTGTTCCAGGTGACCGCCATAGCCCGTGCGGTACCCGCGGGCTCGTTCGAAGCGCGCCGCCACGTGCAGGGCCTCGCCGGCGAGATTCTCGGTGCCGAGCCCGATGCGTGTTGGGGCGATGCCGCGAAAGCTGCCGCTGATGAGCACGGGAATCTCGTCCACCGTGCGCACCAGGAGTACGGCACCGCCGGTTCCATCGGGCTGGGTGGTGACGGCCGCATTCGAGAGAAACGGCTGGGCGCGGAGCACGCGCTCGGTTTCGGCGCGGCGGAATTCGGTGCACGTCATGCCTGCCCGCAGGGAAAGAAAGGCCTCAACGACATGCGCGCGGGTGGTGGCGTGGTGCAGGCCGATGGTATGTGCCGCGGCGCGCCAACGCGCCGCGTAGCCGGAGAAGGGCGGGGGGGACGGGTCGATCTCCACGCGACTGATCACGAGTCCGTCGCAGGGCGTATGAGTGCTGTCCGCCTGCGCCAGGGCGACGCTGGAAGGCAGCACGAGGGCCAGCGCCAGTGCAGTGGCCCGGAGACGCGCGCGGCCCCTGGATGCGCTCATGCGGTCACGGTGTGACATGCGCTGCGTCATCCTGCGTGCGGGGGAGAGTGAGGGTGAAAACACTGCCGCTGCCGAGCTGGCTGGTGACGTGCACGTCGCCACCGAGCAGGTACGCAAGCCGCTGGGTGACGCTGAGGCCCAGCCCTGCACCGCCGACGCGTCGAGTCATGGACTGTTCCACCTGCCAGAAGGCGTCGAAGATCCGGGGAAGATTCTGCGGTGCGATGCCCAGGCCGGTGTCGGAGACGCGGATACCAACCACGTCAGCGCTGACGAGTGCGTCG
Organism: Gemmatimonadales bacterium; assembly: GCA_038233745.1. GTDB lineage: Bacteria > Gemmatimonadota > Gemmatimonadetes > Gemmatimonadales > Gemmatimonadaceae > AG11. The sequence continues at coordinate 5,185 of JBBSVF010000194.1, read as the reverse complement.
AGCCGGATCTCGCCGGCATCGGTGTACTTCACGGCATTGCCGGCCAGGTTGATCATACACTGGCCCAGTCGCTGACGATCCGTGCGGATGGAGAGCGGCGGATCAGGTGAGTCAACCACGAGCCTGAGGCCTTTCTGGATGGCGCCGGGCTCGATCATGGCGGCCGCATCCCTGAGGGCCAGGCCGACATCCACGTCCTGCAGGCGGAGCTGGATCTGCCCCGCTTCGATGCGGGAGAGCGACAGCATGTCGTCGATGAGTCCCAGCAGATGGTTGGCGCTCGTGCGGATGCGCTCCAGGAAGTCGGCCTGCCGAGGCGTCGTGGGGCCCACGATGCCGTCGGCAATGAGGTTCTGGTAGCCGATGATCGCGTTGAGCGGCGTACGCAGCTCGTGCGACATGGAGGCGATGAATTCGCTCTTGGCCCGGCTTGCTTCATCGGCCGAGGCGCTGATGCGCGCGAGGGATTCGTTCTGCGCGCGCTGCTCGCGGATTTCCTCCCGGGACAGGCGAATGACCACCAGGATCAGCAGGAAGGAGAGCAGGGTGCCTGGCACGAGCACGAGCGTGAGCGTCGCCCTGGCTCGAGCCTGTGCGCGACGACGATCGGACAACACCCGGGCTTCCTCGCGCTCACCTTCACGGACGATCTGCCTGATGGGCTCCAGTCCGGCGCCGGCACGCACGCGACCAATCGCCTGTACCGTCTGGCCGGCGCGCGCCAGGGCAATCGTGAAGTCCATGCTGGCGGCGTGGCTGGACAGGGCTCGTGTGAGTTGGAGCACGCGAGCGCGCTGGGCGGGGTTGTCAGCCGTGAGCGCCAGAAGTCGTGCGACCGCCGCGCTGTTGCCCCGCACTGCTGCCTCGTACGGCGCCAGCTGGCGAGGCTGGGCGGTCAGGAGGAAACCGCGCTCACTCGCCTCTGCGTCCAGGCCATCACGAAGCGATGTCTGGTACAGGTCCAGAACGAGCACCGCCCGCTCCACCTCTCCCGTGGCCCGCTCGACGCTTCTGAGCGCCGCCCAGCCGGTGAGACCGACGAGCAGCGTGAGCAGCGTGCCGGCGATGCTGACGAAGAAGCGAGTGGTTGAGCGCGTGAGCACTTTCAGCGATTCCGGGTCACTATAGCAACAGTATCAACGTATATGACGGACACCAGCGTCGCTGGAGAGTCGCCCTTTGACTCGTGTCTTCCTGAGCACAGCGAAGGATCTGCAGTGGCGGGACCCACGCTGTGCTCAGGGCGACGTCGGTTTTCGGAGCGCTCTCCGCGCCCTCCGCGCACGTCGCGGACTTCCCGCGAGCTGCACGCGCCGCCCCTCCAGCCAGTGCGGGCCCGTGCTGCGGCCGACAGCGCATCGCCGTGCACACGTCCGTGAGTCATGCGGTGAAGCGAGATGCGGGCCAACTCAGATCAGTGGCCCGTATCTGGCTCTGCAGTTGCCTGCGTCGCCGCATCGGCTCCGCCTATTCAGGGAGAGATCGCCTGTGAGACTCGTCCATGCGCCGCGCGCCAGACTGGTGCGCACTCTAGCCGTCGTCCTCACGCTCAGCAGTCTCGTCGCATGCAAGGAGGCGGCAGGCCGGGTGAAGCGGCAGATCGGTGGAAAGCATCCGCGCACGCGTGCGGCGTGGTCACCGGCCACGCTGAGCGCCGTGCAGGGAGTACCGGTGGAGGCCATCAAGACGGCTATCAATGCCCGGCTCGAGGGCAAGGCGCCCTTCAAGATCGAGGATGAAGCCTGGCACCACACGAAAAATCTCTACAAGAACCTGGGCCAGACCCCGCTCTGGCTCACGAATGACGGGCTGGCCAAGGAGCGCGCGAGCGCGCTGAGCAACGCCGTGCTCAACCTGTCGCAGGATGGCCTGCGTCTCGATCAGTACCCCATCGTGGAACTGGCCAACGCCCTCATGGCACTGCGGCAGACGCGGACGCCGACCGCCGAGCAGCTGGCCGACGCCGATGTGCTCCTGAGCGCGATGTATTCGGCGGTGGGTGAGGATCTCCTCAGCGGGCAGGTGAATCCGAAGGACGTGGCGCAGGCCTGGCACATCGATCCCACCGACGAGAATGTGGACAGCGCGCTCGTCCAGACCCTCGGCGAGCTTCCCTTCGACGCGGCCATCAATGCGCTGCGTCCCGAGGACGACGAATACGCCGCCCTGCAGAAGGAGCTGGTGAACTACCGGGCGATCGTGGAGAAGGGCGGCTGGCCCGCGGTACCCTCCGGCAAGGCGACGCGCCCCGGGCAGTCCGATTCGCCAGCGCGACTGGGCGCACTGCGCCAGCGCCTCGCGCTGGAAGGGATTGCCGTGGACAGCACTGTGTCTGGGACCTACACCGAGGCGATGGGTGCGGCGGTGGCCGAATTCCAGAGCCGGCACGCGATCGTGGTGGACACGTCGTTGAACAAGGAGACCATCGAGGCGCTCAACGTGCCCGCGGCCTATCGGCTGGGACAGATCGCCGCGAATCTCGAACGCTATCGCTGGATGCCGCGCAGTCTCGGGTCCCGCTACGTCTACGTGAATGTCCCGGCGTTCCATCTCGTGGCCTACGACAGCGGCCAGGCCACGCTCGACATGAAAGTGATCGTCGGCCAGGAGTTCGAGGACAAGGCCACGCCGGTGTTCTCGGATTCCATGGAGACTGTGGTGTTCCGGCCGTACTGGAACATCACCCCCGACATCCAGTCCGGTGAAGTGGAGCCCAAGGCGGCGGCGGATCCCGGGTATCTCGATCGCCAGAACATGGAGTACTACACCGACGGCGGCGTGCGACGCATCCGGCAGAAGCCCGGTGGCAAGAATTCGCTGGGGCTCGTGAAGTTCCTGTTCCCGAATGATTTCAACATCTACTTGCACGACACACCCAACCACGAACTCTTCGCGAAAGACGTGCGGGCCTTCAGCCATGGCTGCATCCGTGTGGAGAAGCCCGGTCAGCTCGCGCAATGGGTGCTCGGCTGGGATGCCGCACGCGTGACCGAGGCGATGAACAGTGGCGCCGACAATCACTCCGTGCGCCTGCCGAAGAAGCTGCCGGTGTACATCACGTACGCCACGACGTTCATGCGCGATGGGCGCCTGAACTTCGGGAATGATCTCTACCACCGCGATGAGAAGCTCGTGCAGGCGATGTCCGGGGGAGCACTGCCCGGAGAGTCGACGGTGAGGGCGTTGCAGACGCTGAAGAAGATCGCCGAGTCCTGATCGGCGGGCGCTGGAAGGAGCAACGGGGGTGAGCGGACGACCGCTCACCCCCCATTGTTCGCACTCCATGGCGACCTGCACCTGCAGACCCTTCGCTCCGCTCAGGGCGACAGGTGGCGCGCGGTGGTCAGTCAGACGCGCTGGGGTTTCGCGACGAGGAGATGTTGACGTCGATCGGAATCTTGTGGCCGTTCCACGTCTGCTCGACGTCCAGCATGCCCTGCCAGACGGCGGCGAAGGCGTGGCCCATTTCGCTGGGCAGCTTCTCCAGGTCGAAGCCGCGCGCTTTCACTACCCAGAATGGCGGCTCGCGCGTAGCGCCTGCCTGCGAATAGACCGACTTCACATCAGCGAAGACGGTGTTGGCGTTGAAGGTGTGCACGTAGATGCCGGGCACAAAGCGACCGTCGGCGAGTACGGTCCGCACCCATGCCTTGTAGTAGTCGCGCATGACCGGGTGCAGCACATCCATCTGTTCGAGGTCCAGGAAGATCGTTGTGCCCCGTGCAAACCCCTCGGCTTCTGCCTTCGCGATGGCATCGCGGCCGTCGGTTTCTCCGCGAGAGGCCTTCACGAAATCCGCGTTGCAGGTGGCATCCGCCGCCGGTGCCGGGGCGCGTCTCCGCACTTGCTGTGTGATGGTCTTCCAGACGGTGCGACGCCGCTTCCCCGTGCCCACGCGCGTGCGCACCCGCTTCTTTTCCGGCACCGAGACGAAGTGCGGAGCACCGGGCGCGCGACCCCAGGTCTGCTGGCCCACGTAGATGACCGCCATGCCGTACCCCATCGCCGTGAGCGTCTCGCGCTTGCCGCTCCAGCCGTCATCCGGGTGACAGGGTGCGGGGAGATAGTAGCCGGTCCACTCGTAGGGCGAGCCGCCCTCGCGCCAGGCGCGCATCGCCTTGTCGCCCGGGTAGGTGCCCGTGTCGAAGCCGGGATAGCGACCGCCGCTCACGGCGTCGGCCATCGGTGCCTCCTGCCCGGTGGCCGCCGCGGCGGCCTCGGCGAACTGCGCCGACAGGCCGGCGATGGACTTCCGGGAGTCGCGATCACACGCGAGCAGCGCCAGCCCTGCCGTGAATCCGATCGCGATGTAGCGTGAACGTGTCATGCCGCCTCCCAGGCGCTGCCTCGTCTGCATACCCGCGCACCCGCGGATCGCTTCGGTGGCTTTGCAGGGCCGCCTGCGCGCGGCTCCTCCCCAACCCCGTTTACTTTAGCCAGATGCGGACCAACCGGCCCGCCGTGCGAACGGCGTACAATTCTTGCACTGGGCTGTGGCTCGTTCCGGAATTTCATGCCGTTCCACTTCCCTGAGGACCTGCTCCATGCGCGTCTCGCGCCCCGTGTATGTCGTTGCCCTGACCGCGTCGGCTCTGCTCGCCGCGTGTTCCGCCGGTGACAAGACCGCCGACAGCGCGCGTCTCGCTGACTCCGCTGCTGCGGCCACCGTCGCGGTCGTGCCTGCGACACCAGCCCCCGCTGCGCTCACCGATGCGAACATTGTCGCGATGCTCGACGGTGCCAATATGGCGGACAGCGCCGCGGGTGCCATTGCCGCGACGAAGGCGACGTCTGCCGATGTGAAGACCTTCGCCCGGGACATGATGCGCGATCACCACGCTCTGCGCGCGGGCGGCCAGGACCTCGCGAAGAAGCTGAACGTGACGCCGGAAGCCCCTGCCGGCGATCACAGCGCCGCCGATGCGGCGGCCTGGCGTGACAGCCTCACCGCCATGCCCGCCGGAAAGGCATGGGACAAGGCGTACATTGATCATGAAGTGCCCTATCACACCAACCTACTGAACACCGCGCAGACTGCGCTGGGCGCCGCGCAGAATGCCGAGCTGAAGGCATTCATCGAGAAGGCGGCACCGGCCGTCCAGGCGCATCTGGAGCACGCCAAGTCGCTGCAGTCCAAGATGATGTAACAGGTCTGTGGCCTGAGTGCAGCGAAGGGCCTGCAACT
>JBBSVF010000193.1:0-6028 GCA_038233745.1 Gemmatimonadales bacterium | reverse complement strand
GTACGCCATGCTGCGCGCCTGTGCCTCGGCCGCATCGATCGCTGCCCCGTCGGGTTCGGTCGGAGTGGCAAACGTCCGGAACACACTGCTCCCGCACTGCTCGCAGGTCACAGAGGCCGGAACTTCCTCGGTGTAGAACTTTTCCTTGCCGCAGGTCAGACAGACCAACGTCACAATGCCCTTGATGCCGTCGCTTGCCATCACGTCGCTCGCTGTGAGAGTACGGCCTCAAGTGCAAGAGCCATGCAGCGCTGACGACGGATGCTGGTGGAAGATGAGTCCGCTACCGTCCCGGCGCCAGCATCGGTTTCCATGGCTGCCCGTCAATCTCTGCAATGGCCACGTCCACGCCCAACTGCAGCACCAGCAGCATTCCGCCCATGGCGACCACGAGCCGACGCTGCACGCCGGTGGGTGCGAACCGGCGCGCGTAGAGTGCGCAGGCCACCACCAGCAGGAGTGCCTCGACGAAGAAATCCGTGAACGGCCGGTGATAGAGATCAAGTCCAACCAGTTCAGTCACCGAGGTAAGCGGCTTTCGTCCGGTGACGAAATCAAGGGGCCAGTGCAGCAGCCATCCAAGAAGTACCTGCATCGCGCCCGGTCGACGCGCGAGGAGCGCGTAGGCGCCGGCCGCCGCGCTAGCACCCACCAGTACCGCCTGGACGGAGTGGCTGTACACGCCCATGCCTTCGCGCGGGTGGGGGAGCATGAGAGCCACCTCGAGCCAATCCGGGCCAAAGCAGGCTAGGATCAGCGGTGTGAACGGAACACGAGGCGCCCGTGCCTTGAGCGCGAGCGCGAGCGCTGCATGACCGGCGAACATCAGCGCACGTCCGGGTGCCGGCGAATGCGCCGATGGAACCACGGGATGATGACCGATGGCAGCAGCAGCGGGATCGCCACCGTCCACCAGCTCAGGTGCCAGCGGCTGTCGAGTCCAAGATGGCTGACCAGCTGCCGCAGTTCGTCAGGCACGACGCCCGACGGGTGAAGCGGCGAACCCCATGCGCTCCCGCGTCTCGCCGAGCGTCTCCCGTGCGAGCGTGCGCGCTGCGGCGGCGCCAGTCGCAAGAGCGTCGTCGACGAGGTCCGGCGACTCTCGCAGTGCCGAGGCACGCGTCCGGATGGGCACGAGCTCCGCGTCAATAGAGGCGGCCAGCACCCTCTTGCAGTCGATGCAACCCCACGCCGCGGTGCTGCAGCGCGTGGCCACCTCGCTCACCGTGTCCGGCGGGCTGAAGGCCTTGTGCAGGTGGTAAATGTTGCAGACTTCCGGCGTCCCCGGATCGGTCTTGCGCACGCGGGCCGGATCAGTGACCGCCGGGCGCAACTTGGCCCAGACATCGGCAGGCGAGTCCAGCATGTTGATCGTGTTCCCCATCGATTTCGACATCTTGGCCTGCCCGTCCAGCCCCATGATGCGGCGGGTGGGCGTGAGGCGCGCCTGCGGCTCCGGGAAAAAGTCCGCGTCGGGGGCGTAGAGGTTGTTCCAGCGACGCGCGATAGTGCGCGACAGCTCGAGATGCTGCACCTGGTCCTCGCCCACGGGCACCAGATCTGCGCGATAGAGCAGGATGTCCGCGGCCTGCAGGATCGGATAGGTGAGAATCCCGGTGTTCACACTTTCCTGCCGGCTCGACTTGTCCTTGAACTGCGTCTGCCGTTCCAGCTCGCCCAGTGGCGTGACCGAGTTGAAGATCCAGGCGAGCTCGGTATGTTCAGGCACGTCACTCTGTACGAACAGCGACGCGGCCGCGGGGTCGATGCCTGCCGCGAGCAGGCCGACAGCCATCTCGCGCCGGCGCAGACGCAGTTGCGCCGGATCGAAACTGCCGGTGATGGCGTGATAGTCCACAATGCAGAAGAACGACTCTGCAGTGGACTGCAGCGCCACCCAGTTCTTGACAGCTCCGAGATAGTTGCCGAGGTGGAGTTCGCCGGAGGGCTGGATCCCGCTGAAGATACGTGCCATCCCGGGAACGTAATGATCGCCTCAGACGCATCGCAAGCGAACCAATCATCACCACCGAGTCCCGCCGTGCTCCGCGAACGGCGCGGACTTCTCGCCACCTGCGTCTCTGCAGCAGCCACCGCGGCCACCCTGGTGCGCACCGCCGCTGAGCGGCGACACGAACTGGTGTGGGAGCACAAGAGCGCACGCGATTTCGTGAGCGAGGTGGACCGGGCAAGCGAGCGCGCCATTGGCGACGTGATTGCCGCGCGCCATCCCGATGCCTCGCTCCTGGCGGAAGAGGGTTCGCCGGACGCGAGCATCACGCGCGGACTGGTCTTCGTGGCCGACCCGCTCGATGGCACGACGAACTTCCTGCACGGCCTGCCGTGGTATGCCGTCTCCATCGCCGCCCTGGTCGACGGAGAAACGGTGGCCGGCGTCGTGCTGAATGTCCCGACCGGGGAGCTGTTCTCCGCCACCCTCGGCGGTGGCGCGCGCAGGGCTGGCGAGCCGATGACGGTAAGCCGGGAGACGGAGCCCGCACGCAGCCTCATCGCCACCGGCTTTCCCTTCGACGACGCCGCCGACGTCGAGCGCTATCTCCCCCTGCTGCCGCGCATCGTGACGAGCACCGCCGGGCTTCGCCGGTGCGGCGCGGCGGCGCTCGATCTGGCAGACGTCGCCTGCGGCCGGTACGAAGCGTTCTTCGAGCTGAGCCTGGCGCCATGGGATGTCGCCGCGGGATTGCTTCTGGTACGCGAGGCCGGTGGCATCGCGACGACCTTCGCGGGCGTCCCTTGCGCTGTGGCCGCCGGCGAAGTGGTGGCCGGAAGCCCGGCGATGCACCGCTGGCTCCTTTCCCTGCTGCAGTCGTAGCTTGCACCGGCGGCATCGCGTCGTGCGTATGTCGCCGATCAGGCAATCATCCTCTATCGTCGCTGCCGCATGAAGCTCGTCGAGTGTGTCCCGAATTTCTCAGAGGGCCGGCGCCCCGAGGTTGTCCACGCGATCCGCGATGCCATCGCCGCCGTTCCGGGGGCGCACGTGCTGGACACGAGCATGGACGCCAGTCACAATCGCTGTGTCATCACCTTTGTTGCGCCGATCGATCGCGCCGTGGATGCAGCATTCGCCGGCATCGCGGTGGCCCATCGACTCATCGATCTCACGTCCCACAGCGGCGAGCATCCCCGTATGGGGGCCGCCGACGTCGTGCCCTTCATTCCGCTGGAAGGCACGACGATGGAAGATTGCATCGCCCTCGCGCGAGCACTTGGCAGCCGCGTGGGATCGGAACTCGGGGTGCCGGTGTTCCTGTACGAGCGTGCGGCCACACGCAGCGATCGCGAGAATCTCGCGGATGTCCGCCGCGGCGAGTTCGAGGGACTTCGTGACGATATCGGGCGCACGCCGCAGCGCTCACCGGACTTCGGACCGTCGCAGGTGCACGTCACGGCGGGCGCCGTCGCCATCGGCGCTCGTCCCTTTCTCGTGGCGTACAACGTCTACCTCGGCTCTGCCGCCAACATGCCGGTCGCGAAGGAGGTGGCGAAAGCCGTGCGCGGATCATCCGGTGGTCTGCGCTACGTGAAGGCGATGGGCTTCGAGGTGGACGGGCAGGCGCAGGTCTCAATGAACCTCGTGGACACCGAGCGCACGCCATTGCATCGCGTGTTCGACATGGTGCGCATGGAGGCAGAGGCGCGGGGCGTGTCCCCCACGTGGAGCGAGATCGTGGGTCTCGTGCCCGAACGATCACTGTTCGAGGCGGCGGCGCACCACATCCGCCTTCGCGGATTCACTCCCGAACTGGTGCTCGATCGCAAGGTGCGCCTGGCCATCTCCGGCGGAGAGACGCTGAGCGGGTTCGTGGGTGCGGTGGCAACGCCGCAGCCCACCCCTGGCGGTGGAAGCGTGGCCGCACATGCCGGTGCACTCGCGGCGGCCCTCGCGCACATGGTTGCGGGTCTCCCGGCCGGCAAGAAGAAATACGCGGCGGTCGACGCGGAGATGCGCGATCTCGCGATCCGCGCCGCCGCGGTGGGCAACACCCTGGCCGCACTCGTCGCGCGCGATGCGTCGGCGTACGCGATCGTCGCCGCGGCCTACAAGCTGCCCGCCGATACGGACGAGCAGCAACGGGAAAAGACCGCGCGCATCGATGACGCGCTGATGCATGCCGCCGAGGTGCCGCTGGACACCGCGCGCGCCTGCGCCGACGTGGCGGAGATGGCGCTCGCCGTGGCAGAACGCGGCAACACCAATGCGGCGAGCGACGCAGGCGTCGCTGCGCTGCTGGCCGAGGCCGGCTGCATTGGCGCGAGCTACAACGTGCGCATCAACGTGAGTTCACTCTCCACGCGCGACCGCGGCCGCGCCCTGACCGAGGAGGCGAAGGCGCTGGTGGCGCGGACGGCGGACACAGTCCGCCGGACCCGCGAGGTAGTGGAGCGGGCGCTCGGTTGACCCCCAAGCGGCGATTGCTGGCTGACAACTGACAGCTGTCAGCCGAGAGCTACAGCAGCCCAAACACGAGATTCCCGCCCCGCTAACGCCCGTACTAACAACTGACAGCTATCAGCCGAGAGCTACAGCAGCGCGGCCACGGAATGCAGGCCCCGCCCCGCTAACGCGTGTGCTAACAACTGACAGCTGTCAGCCGAGAGCTACAGCAGCCCGGCCACGGAATGCCCGCCCCGCTAACGCCCATCAACAGTCGACCCGTAATCAGGGCCCCCCCGGAGTCTCTCCCGCCGAGTAGATCGAGTTGAACAACCACTTGAACGTCCCGTGCGGCTGCCCGCGAAACGTGATCTCCGGCGCGAACAGATACAGCGTCCCCTTCCCAACGCTCGCCTCGACAGCCTCCACCGCGCCTTCCAGATAGCTCTGCCCCCACGCCCAGCCACTCCGCAGCGGCGTCGCCGTGGGAAACACCGCGAGCGGGCGCACGCCCTGCCCCGCCGCGTCAGCACCCAACCGGAACGCCGGACTGTTGTCGTAGAACACATCCACATCGCGCGCCATCCCGCACGAGACCGGACGCGTGGTGTCCACCTGCACTCGCAGCACCGATCCCGGCACATAGAACTTGTCCGCCGTCAGGTCACGCTCTGCGCCCGCGGCTGTCCGCTCCACGAGCGCCGACGTCATCGGCAGCCCGAGCTGCGTTCCGAGATTCGCCGACGTGCCCACGGCGATCACCGTTCCGCCCTGCTCCAGGAACGTGCGCAGCTTCGGAACAGAGCGCGCGATGCTCAGGCGACCCAGACGCTCCCGGAACTCGGCGGGCGTCGCACTGGAATCCGTGTTGTCGAAGAATCCGCGACCGCCACCATCGCGCGACGGCACCGCACCCGAGGGCAGGATGAGCGCGTCGTACCGCCCCGAGAGGGTGCCAGCGTCGATCGCTGAGGGATAGACGATCTCGTACGGAAACTCGAACTGCTCCAGCAGCCAGCGCGTGTGACCGGATGGCATCGAGCCGCCGTACTGATCGTAGAGCGCCAGACGGACGGGGCGCAGTCGCTGCGCATCGGCACCGGGGCGCGCCATGGTGCCCGTGGCACTCACGCCATTCGTGCGCGCGAGATCGCGGAGCAATGTGGTGTTGGCCGGTGTCGCCGCAAACCAGAAGGTGCCGGCGGGCCAGCTCTCGCCCCCGGCACTCACCGCCGAGGTGAGCATGTACACCTCACCACCGGCCTTGAGCGCACGGTTCACGCCGATGACGGCGTCGTTCACCTTGTGGCTTACGAGATACCCTGCGGGAGCCGCAACCGTGGCCACGGTGCCCGGCGGCGGCGAGGCGAGTCCCCGCAACACCTCGAACGGTCCGTCAAACCCGTCGAGACTGCGATCGAACTGCACGCCCATTTGATAAGCGAGCGTGTAGCCGGCATTGTCATACGGACGCTTCGGAGGCCCGCCCGGATAGGCAAAGTCATTCGGGTGATCCTGCGGCTCGAACGAATCCAGGATGTAGGGCCGGAAGGCCTGCGCACTCTTCACCACGAGGGTATTCACCGGGTACCGACGACCAGCCACCGTGATCGGAGCCGTCGCGCGATG
>JBBSVF010000192.1:0-6055 GCA_038233745.1 Gemmatimonadales bacterium | reverse complement strand
CTGGCGTCGTCGCCGCCGAAGGTCGCCACGCCGTACGCGAGGCCCGCGCGATCCACATCGATCGCCGATCCCGGCTGCGCCACCAGAACCCCCGCCGCAACATTGACATTCGGCGAGGCGTAGAGTCCCACCTTCGGGGTGATGTAGAAGATCTGCTCGCTGAGTGAGAGGCCGGGTATGATCGTCGCACCTGCCCCCATTGAGAAGCGGTCAGTGATCCCACCCTGCAGGCTCGGGAAGATCACATACGCGTGGGAGAAGTAGAGTTCGCCTTTGCGGAGCATTCGCCCGGTCGGTGCGAACAGCAGACGGCTGCGACTCGGGTTCTCCGGCCACAGTTTTCCATCGTGCAACTGGGATGCACTCGCGGCATGCACCGACCGCACGTTCACTCTCAGGATATCGGAGCTTCCGATGGACGATTCGAAACGAATCGTCGTGGCAGTCACCGACGTCACTCGGCCCACGAGCGTTGCGCCGTCGCGCAGCGTGAGGATCACCAACGCGTCCGGTGCGGTGGGCTGCAGATTGGCGGTGGCCGTCGTGTCCTGCGAGACCGCCACGGCGGGCAGGGCTGCGAGTAGCAGCAGGCACAACAGCGCGAGTCGTCCTGGTGATTTCATGGGTGCCGGTGGGGGCGGGATGGGGTGGGATGCTTACGCCGGAGAAAACCGGCAGTAGAATGGTGCTGAGTTCTGCCTGACTCGGCAATACCTTCGCTTCGGCTCTGCCTCAGCCCCACGGAGAGCCTGTCTCCAGCGCTTCATGCCCATGCGCGCACTGATCATCGAAGACGATCCGGCCAGTGCCGCCCTCAGCCGCTCCGTCGTGGAGGATGGAGGTTTCAGCGTGGACGTGATCGGCACCGCCGCGGAGGCGTTCGAGGCCATTCGGGACGATGGCTACATGCTCATCGTGCTCGATCTCGGACTTCCGGATGGGAATGGGGTGGCTATCGTGGAGGCGCTCCGTCGCCATGGACGGACGACCCCCGTGATGGTGCTTACTGGTTCGGTGGACACCGAGACCACGGTTCGCGCACTCGACGCCGGTGCGGATGACTACGTCACCAAGCCCGTGGTTCCCGAAGCCCTGCGGGCGCGGCTGCGGGCGCTGATGCGGCGCGCCGCGCAGCGCCCCGGCGTTCTGACGCGCGGGAACATCGTCTTTGATCGCATGACGCGGCGGGTGGTGGTCGGCGACAGCGAAGTGGCGCTCACGATGAAGGAGCTCGCGCTGCTGGAACAGCTCCTCCTCTCGGGTAACGAGGTCCTGTCACGAGCGTTGTTGCTCGAACGGGTCTGGGACATGCATTTCGACCCGGGCAGCAACATGGTGGATGTCACCGTCACCAGGTTGCGACGCAAGCTGAACGATGCCCACTCCACGGTGCGCATCGCCTCTCGGCGCGGTGTGGGGTTCGTCCTGTCCGAGGACGGCGACACCGTCGCCTGATTCTTCTCCCGAGTCCCTGCATCACATGTCCGACGACAACGGCAACGTACTCACCGGGATCGAGCCCGGCTCGATCGCCCGCATTCATCTCGTGGGCGTGGGAGGCACGGGCATGGGCTCCTTTGCCGGCATGCTGAAGTCCGCCGGCTACCACGTGACAGGCAGCGACGAAAGCGTCTATCCGCCCATGAGCGACATGCTCGCGGCGTGGGGCGTGGACGTGATGACGCCCTATTCGCCGGAGAATATCGAACGCGCCCGCCCGGATCTGGTGATCATCGGCAATGTGATCCGGCGCGTGAACCCGGAAGCCACCGCGGTCCGCGAGCGCGGCATTCCACAGATGAGCTTTCCCGCCGCCTTCGGATCGCTCATTCTCGCGGGCCGTCACAGCGTGGTCATTGCGGGCACACACGGCAAGACCACCACCTCGGCGCTCATGTCGCACGTGTTGGTACATGCTGGCACCGACCCGTCGTTCCTCGTGGGGGGCGTGACACTCAATTACGACGGCAACTTCCGCATCGGGAAGGGTGAGTTCGTGGTAGTGGAAGGCGACGAGTACGATACCGCGTACTTCGACAAGGGACCGAAGTTCATGCATTACCGCGCGCAGACGGCGATGCTCACGAGCGTGGAGTTCGATCACGCGGACATCTACCGCGACATGGAGCATTACGAGTCGGCCTATGACCGCTTCGCCGCCACCCTGCCCGCCGATGGATTTCTCGCCGTCTCCGCTGCCTACCCCAACGCGGTGGCGATCGCTCGCCGCTCCGCTGCCTGCTATGTGGCGACGTATGCCGCCCATGGCGACGCGGATTACGGTACGCGGGATCTGCGCTTCGGGCCAGAGGGCGCACACTTCACCATCGTGGAGCCACGCGGGGACGCGGGCGAGTTCCTGCTCCCGATGTCCGGACACCACAACGTCGAGAACGCGGTGGGCGTGTATGCTCTCTGCCGCGCCCTGGGACTCACCGCCGATCAGGTGCGCAACGGCTTCGCCTCATTCACCGGGGTGAAGCGCCGGCAGGAGATTCGTGGCGAACCGGGTGGCGTGCTCGTGATCGATGACTTCGCGCATCATCCCACGGCCGTGCGCGAAACCATTGCCGCCATCCGGCTGCGGTATCCCGAACGTCGGCTGTGGGCGGTCTTTGAACCAAGGTCCAACACCAGCCGGCGCAACATCCACCAGACGGAATACACCTCCGCCTTCGATGGCGCCGCGCTCGCCTCCATCCGTGTTCCGGAACCGCACGACAAGGTGCCCATCGACGAACAGCTCGACATCAGCAAGGTGGTGCAATCCCTGAACGATCATGGAATCACGGCCACTGCCTCGCGCGAGGTGGAGGATCTCACCCGCGCGGTCATCGATGGCGCGCAGCCAGGCGACGTGCTCCTGGTGATGAGCAACGGGGCCTTTGGCGGATTCATTCCTACGGTACTCGCGGGACTGGAAGCCCGATTCGCCTAGCCTGTCGTCCTGAGCGCAGCGACGGACCTCCAGTTGCCCTGTCGTCCTGAGCGCAGCGAAGGACCTGCAGTTGCCCCCTGTCGTCCTGAGCGCAGCGAAGGACCTGCAGTTGCGGGCCCTTCGCGCTCGTCAAATGGACTAGCAAGAAACTTGCGCCTGCCCGCCGCCGTTCACATCGGTCAACGCACTTCCGGAGCCTGTGGTCATGCGCCTGTCCTTCCTGCTCCGACGACTCGCCGCCCTCGCGGCCCTCGCGGCCCTCGCGGCCGTCGCCGCGTCGACGTTCATTCCCGCCTCCGCGCTGCACGCGCAGCGCGCCCAGCGCGCCCGCTCACCAATCACGGTACAGTGGCTCGGCCACGCCACCTTCCAGGTGACGTCGTCCGGCGGCACGCGCATCCTGATCGATCCGTTCATCTCCGGAAATCCCTCGACGCCTGACTCTCTCAAGGCGCTCTCTCACTACCGGCCCGCCGCCATCCTCGTGTCCCACTCGCATTCGGATCACGCGCTGGACGCGAAGGCCATTGCCACCGCATCGGGCGCCATGGTCATCTCGGCCTACGAATGGATCGATTCGCTGAAGCTCCCGGAGCAGCAGGCCAAGGGCGGCAACGTGGGAGGCACCTTCGTGGTGGGCGACGTCACAGTGCACCTCGTACCGGCCATGCACTCGAGCAGTCCCGGAGGCCGTCCAATGGGCTTCGTCCTCGAGTTTACCGATGGACGCACACTCTACCACACCGGCGACACCTGGATCTTCAGCGACATGCAACTGATCCAGGAGATGTATCACCCTTCCATTCTGCTCTTCGGGATGGGCGGTGGCCCGTACACCCAGGACCCCGCAACGGCGCGCATCGCCATCCGGAAGTATTTCAGGCCCACCACCATCGTGCCGATGCACTACGGCACCTTCCCCGGACTCGCCACCGAAGCGCAGATCCGCGCCACGTTCGGCAACGACCGGCGCCTGGTGGTGATGGCACCCGGTTCCACCCGCACCTTCTGAACTGACCGCGAAATCGCACCAAAGGACGGAGCGGGCCTCGGCGCCCGCTCCGTCAGGCGAACACCAGCACCTCGTGCTGATCGCCATCCTGCCCGCCATCGGGTGTGACGATGCGGAACCGCGCCCGTGATCCCACAGCCACACGCTGCGTGTCGAGATCCGCAATCCACGCCCCGATGCTCGTGTCACGCATCGGCACATCCGGCTGCTCCTGATCGTCGATAGTCCACTGTACCGTCGCCGGCGTATCCGCTTGCACACGCAGCCGGTTCCCTACCGGGATGCGAAACACCGGACTATGCGACGACCAGAGCGAGAGATCACACCCCACACGCTGTCGGACATATCGCTCATAGGACTGTCGCGGCATGTCGAAGATGCGTCCGTCATGCAGTGATCGTACGAGCTTCGCGTACTCGGCGTGCGCCCACACCAGGGGCATCGCGCTGCCGGTCGGCCGTCCATTCTCCAGCTCGCGCTCCGGCACGTCTTCGGCGTCCCACACCTGCTCTGGCAGCATTCCTCCGTCGCTGGCCTGGGCGCGCATCACACCGAGCAAGTGCATGGCCACCTCGGGACGTCCAGCGGCCAACTCGTAGTGCGCCCGCTCGCCCGCCAGCAGTGGCCATGGCCTCCCGATGCCAACGCCATCAAAAGCAGAGCCATCGGCCTGTTCGCCGTATCCGTCGCCATTGTAGCGGTACCACGCAGGCCCGGTGGCGGTGCGCACGCGCAGCAGCGAATCGATCACCCGCACCGTGTTCACGATGCGCGGGTCGTTCGGGTCGCGCAGTCCGTAGCGAACGAGCGCCAGGGCATCGACGCTCACGATCTCCTCGTGTCGCACCCAATCCTCACCCGCCACGCGGTTCTTGATCTGCACCATCCCCTTGCTCGCGGGCGATGCGTAACGGATGTCCGCCGGAGCCACGCGAACGTAATAGCCATCCACGCCCACGTCCTTCGAGATCGGGGTATTCGTGACGTACATCCATTCCTCGATGCTGGCGTTCCACGCATCGGCTGTGTCGCGCAATACCACCGAGAGTTCCTCTTCTCCAGCGGCCTGCGCGAAGTCGGCGGCAATCAGCAGCGCCGTCACCTCCACCGCGAGCGCGAATACCGAGTAGCCGCCATTCTCCTCCCACCGATCCTGGCCTGTGACCGGGCCGTTGCGCACCAGAAAACCGGCGGCACGCCGGATCATCGGATACGGATCGAGATCCGCCAGCTTGTCCTCTCGGCGCAGCATTTCCGCGAGCAGGATCGGAAAGGCCACCTCGTCCATCTGGATGCCAGTCCAGTATGGCGTGCCGTCCAGCCAGAGATTCTGCGCCCAGCGACCGTCCTCTTCCTGCGTGCTCATGAGGTAGCGCAGCGTGCGGCGCGCGACGATCGCATGTCCCAGCGCGATCATCGCCCCGGCACTGTTCACGAGATCGCGCGGCCACACCAGGTGATAGCCACCCAGCTCGTGATCGCCCTTCGCGTCACCCCACGGAATCGACAGGCTCGCGATCAGGGCACCCGACGCGCGCTTGTCCTCGTGAATCGCCAGGATCGCCGCACTCATACGGTACAGATCCACCACGCTCGCGGGAAGATTCACCGGCATGCGCTTGCGACGCTCCTGCTTGGGTCGCTTCGGTTTGGACTGGTGGGCGTGTGTGCTGCCATGCGCATGCACCGCCAGATCCCGCGCTGCCGACTGTCGAGCCACTTCCGGATTGGTGCCGTTTGAATCCTGCCGCGGCCCGATGGTGTGTTCGTGAAACCGGGCCCATTCGCGAATGTACGACGCCAGAACCCTGTCGAAGGAGGAGAGGAGCGTCATGCGCGCGCGCAACGCTGCCTCCGCAGGGCCCAGACCGAACCCCACAATCAGGACGAACTCCGCCATCGGCCCCGCATCGGACTCCCGGGTGCACCGGGTGAGGTCGATCTCACCGGTGAGGGCCACGTTCCCGTCGCGCGCCTCCTGAGCGGGATCCACCAGCCGACCTTGCGCTTTCACCTGACGCCAGCCGTCATCCTCTCCCACGTATCCGCAGGCCATCGTCTTCCAGCCGGTATCGCACGCCATGGCGAGTGACACATCCTGCCGG
>JBBSVF010000191.1:0-6073 GCA_038233745.1 Gemmatimonadales bacterium | reverse complement strand
GTGTCGTACCCCGATGACGGCACTTCGCGCACGTCGCTGTAGGAACCCGTGACCTGTTGCAGCCCCACGCGCTTCGGCGCTCCCGCGGCAAGCGTGATGCCAAAGAAGTCACTGGCCAGCGAGCGCACCGGGAACACCTGCGCGCGGCCCAGTGAATCGATGTCGAAGGCCACGTCGAAGGCGAATGTCGCCGTGGCACGCCTGGCACCGCCGAGGAACAGGAGGGCATTGGGCACGCTGGCGGGGGAATTCGTGAGCGTGTAGAGGATGTAGCTTGTCGACGAGTTGGGATACGTCGGCTTCGGCTTGGTGGGATCGCCACAGGCCATCGCGATGACCGCGAGCCCGACGATGCCGGCACGTGCGAGAATGTTCGACTGCATGAAGGAAATTCCGATGTGAATGTGCGGTGAACCATCCGTAGAATAGACTTCGGCACCGTCGAACTCAAGCGATTGGCAGCGCTTGACTTCGACCCTCTCTCCCTTACACTTCGCAGCACTTTCCAAGGAGCGACCATGCCCAGCATTCGAGACCTCGTCGCCGCCATCCGGCACCGCGAGGGCGTCGAAGCCGCCGTTGTCCTTGGACGCGACGGACTCCTGATCGACAGCCAGAGCATCGCAGGTCTCGACCCTGAGGATCTGGCGGCACGCATTCCAGCCATCATCGATGCCGCTGACGAGCTGGGCATCGCCGCCGCACGCGGACCGCTCACCACGGCGGTGCTCGAGCATCGAGACGGCATGGCGATCGTGTCCGCCCTCACGGTGGATGCCGTGCTGTTCGTGCTGGTTCGACACGAGGCGAACGTCGGACAGTTGCTGTTCGAGTTGCGCCGAAACCGCGAGCAGATCGCGGCGCTGATCTGACGGTGGCCGAGACTCCTCTCACCCATGCGCTCGTCGCCGATGACGAGCCTCATATCGGGCGCATCATCAAGATGAAGCTCGAACAGGGGCCCTTTCGTGTGACGCTCGTCTATGACGGGCGCGAGGCGCTCTCGCTGCTGCAGCGCGACCCCGACGTGGGTATCGTCCTCCTGGATCTCATGATGCCATATCTCAGTGGCCTGGATGTGCTGGCCGCCATGAAAGACGATCCTCGCCTGGCCTCCATCCCCACCATCGTGCTCACGGCCGCGGGCCAGGAAGAGCAGCATCGCCGCGCCGTCGAACTTGGCGCGAGCGACTTCATGACCAAGCCCTTCAGTCCCAAGCGGCTTTACGCACGCGCCGCAGAACTGGCGGGCGTGCCGCTGGACGTCGACTCCGAGGGCGCGTGAATCGTTGGGTAGTGATTCTCGCGGGCGGTGTCGGCTCGCGATTCTGGCCCGCGAGCACGCCGGAACGTCCCAAGCAACTCTTGCCGCTGATTTCCGGACAACCGCTGCTCGTCGATGCGCTCGAGCGTCTGGCTCCGGTAGCTCCTCCGGAGCGGACGCTGGTGCTCACCAACGCGGCGCTCACGTCGGCCGTTCGCGCGCTGGCGCCACACCTTCCCCCCGGGAACGTGCTGGCGGAGCCGCGACCTGCGGGCACCGCTGCCGCGCTGGCATGGGCGGCGCTCCACATCGCCGAGCACGGCGCACCGGACGACGTGATGATCAGCGTCCACGCCGACTGGGCCATCGGTGATTCCGTCCGCTTTCGCGCCGCACTCGAGCGCGCCGCGGATGCTGCCGCCGAGCACCACGCGCTGGTGACGGTGGGCATCGTGCCCGTGCGTCCCGATCCCGGCTTCGGTTATATCCATCCGGGAGCAGCCGTCGAGGGCGATCTGTTCCGCGTCGCGCGATTCATTGAAAAGCCGGATCGCGTGGCCGCCGCGCAGATGGTCCGCGACGGATACCTGTGGAACTCGGGCATTTTCGTGTGGCGCGCTGGCGATTTTCTGGAGGACCTCACCGCCCATACGCCGGAAGTGGCGCCGCACCTTGCGCGGCACGCCGACGATGCCGAGGCGTTCTTCGGCGCCGTCACCACGGGCATCTCCGTGGACGTCGGGGTCCTGGAGCGGAGCAGCCGGGTCATGGTCATGCCGGGTGAGTTCGGCTGGGACGATGTCGGCACCTGGGCGGCGCTGCATCGGGTGCGCCCACGCGACGCACACGGCAATGCCTCCACCGGCCGGCTGCACGCGCTGGACGCCACCAATAATGTCGTGCACGACGAGCGTGGAGCGGTGGTGCTCTACGGTGTCTCCAATCTCGTCGTCGTGTCAAAGGACGGTCTCACCCTGGTCACCACTCGCGAGCATGCCGCCGATCTCAAGCGGCTGATGGCGACACTCCCCGCAGATATTCTCGACCTCGCATGACGGGTTTCTACCTCTACGACGACGCGACCGCACGCACCTTCGAGCCCTTCGCACTCACCAGACCTGCCGGGGAGTTGCGTGCCGGGGCGCTGCTCATTCGTGAACGGTGGCTCGCGACGCTCGGCGTTCCGGCGCTCGGGTACGTGGCAGCGCCGCATCTCGCGAGCTTCCGTGAGCCGGATGCACCGCCGGTGGTGGTGCCGGGATCACGGCTGGAAGCGGGAAGCTGGCTGGTGAACAGCCGATTCGCGCCGAAGCTCGCGGAACTCCCCGCGTCCGAACTTCGGAGCGAGGATGGTCGCATCGTGGCGGTGCGACTCGGCGCCGACATCGATTCGGCAGCGCTGGCTGGCGGCGCGATGCGGCTCGAGTCGATCGCGCGTGGCGGCGAGGAGACATCGCCGGCGGGCGGCTGGTGGATCGACGAGGTGTGGCATCTGCTGCAGCATCTCGTCGACATGCTGCTCGATGACCTGCCCCGACTTGGCGCGGGCTGCGACGGCGAGCTGCCGTCCACCGCCATTCACATCGGCGAGCGACGCGTCTTCGTCGAGCAGGGCGCGATCATCGAACCCTTCGCGTGCTTCGATACCTCGGCCGGTCCGATACTCGTGCGGCGCGGCGCGCACGTGCATGCCTTCACCCGGCTCGTAGGCCCGCTTTACGTGGGTGCCGACAGCTCGGTGATGGGCGATCGCATTGCATCGTCATCCATCGGCGACGTGTGCAAGGTGCACGGTGAAGTGAGCAACACGATCTTTCTTGGCTACGCCAACAAGGGTCACGACGGCTTCGTGGGCCATTCGATTCTCGGCCGCTGGGTGAACCTCGGTGCCGGCACCATCACGAGCAATCTGAAGAACACCTATGGGGAAGTCTCGCTGTGGACGCCAGCGGGCGTGCGCGCGACGGGACAACAGTTTCTCGGCACCCTGTTCGGTGACCACGCCAAGACCGGCATCGGCCTGCGGCTGACGACGGGCAGCGTGCTCGGCACCGGTGCCAACGTGTTCGGCAGTGTGATGCCGCCGAAAGCCGTTGCCCCCTTCCTGTGGGGAGAGGCTGGTGAGTTCACGGCCTATCGCCTGGACAAGTTCCTCGAAGTTGCCGAGCGGGTGATGTCGCGGCGGCATCTGGAGCTCACGGAGAGCGGGCGGCAGCAGCTGCAGGACGCGTACTCTGCGCGCTGGACTGCATCGGAGTGAAGGTCTGGAGTCTCGGCAGCGGGAGCGCCGGGAACGCTGTGCTCGTGGAGGACGGCGAGGATCGGATCCTGGTGGATGCCGGTTTCGCGCTCCGCACCCTCGCGGCCCGACTTGCCAGCATCGGCGTGGAGCCCCAGTCGATCCGCGCGTGTGTGGTGACGCATGAACACGGAGATCATGTCCGTGGCGCGGCGGATGGTGCGTCCCGATTTGGCTGGCGGCTCTTCGCAAGCGCGGGGACCATGGCAGCCTGTCCGGCGTTATTCAGCGAGGGCTGCGAGTCCGTGCCCAGCCGGGGCGAGGTGGTGATCGGTCAATTCACCCTCGTCACCCGCCGGGTGCCGCACGATGCCCTGGAGCCGATTGGAGTTCGATTGCAGTCGGCCGGGAGTGGCACTTCCGTGACCGTGTGCACCGATCTCGGGCATGCATCCGAGGACGTGCGGGACCTGTGCACAGGCGCCGATATCGTGATCATCGAAGCCAATCACGATCGCGCACTGCTCCGCAGTGGCCCGTATCCGCCGTCGGTGCAGGCGCGCATCGGCTCGCGCACCGGCCATCTGAGCAATGCCGCCGCAGTTGCGCTCTGTCGGGCGGTGGCGCATCGGGGGCTGTCACATGTGGTGCTGGCGCATCTGAGCGAGCGGTGCAACGAGGTGGGGCTCGCGCGGGGCGCCATGGAGGCCGGACTTCGGGGCACCCGCTTCCGCGGTCGCGTCCATGTGGCCACGCAGCATCAGGTCATGGGCCCGATCGTGGCCGGGTCACACCGACACGAGGCCCCGGCGCAGCTCGCGCTCGCTCTGTAGGCAGCCCGTCCATCGTCAGTCGGAAGGCGAAGAGTGAGCGTGCATTCGATCATCGGACATTCTGACCGTACCATTTGAGACATTTCGACTGCTCAGCGACGTTTGTTTGCACGTATCTTGCGCTGAATTAACAACTTAGAGTGACGACAACGTCATGCAGTTCCGCGGTTCTGACTCTTGCGTGAGTTGTCTGGCACCTTAGCTTGTATGAGCACGCGACAGGGCGCCAGGCCCTTGCCAGCTCCGTTGTCGCACCGTCGTCGTAGGCTCCAGTGTTCCCTGCTTGTTCACCCCGTCTCCCCGACGCCGAGGAGAAGAGGATTTTCATGATCGCATCCCATTCGCTGTCATCTGTTGGCTTCCTGCGCCTGTTGTCGGTCGGCGGTCTGCTCCTCGCGACGGCGAGTTGCGCGGAACGTGCGCTGCCCACCGCTGCCTCGACTGACGCGGCGACCGGAGTCGCGAAATCGGCGCTGGACCTGCGAGGTCTCCCGTCGACGATCAGCGATTACAACCTGCGGGCGCTGCAGGCTCGAGCGATGCGCTCGGGAAGTACCACGATGCTCGGTGGGTTTGCGGTCAGCAGTGCGCGCGCCCTCTCAGTCGTGCCTGGCGAGGGTGCGGTGCTGAGCAACGGGGTCGTGATGCTCGGCGTTGTGAAGGAAGGTGCGCTGAATGTCGAAGCCGACTATCCCTCGGCAACGTCACGCACCACGATTGTCGGCCTTCGCGACGTGGGGACGAACTATGCGTCGACCGAGGCCGGCTGTACGTGCGAGGGCTGGTCTGTCGCGGACAACATCAGCCAGACCTACGGCGGTCGCAACACGCAGTTCGACGACGACGATCCGTCCAGGGCGCGCATCCCGACCGTCGAGAGCTTCACGAGCACGGCAACCACGGCCGTGTCGACAGTGCGCGTGAACGGCCCGACGGGCCCGATGTTCCGCGTGACGCACGACTATCATCCGTCGCCGAAGACACCTGGGCTTTACGAAGTCACTGTCTCCATCACGAACATTTCGCCCAGCGTCGTCGACCTCATGTATCGGCGGACGATTGACTGGGACATCGAGCCGACGCCCTTCGATGAGTACGTGACGTTGGCCAGGGGCAACTCGCCCCGTGTGATGCGAATGAGCGATAACGGGTTCAATGACACGGATCTGTTCCTGTTCTGGGGCGTCAACGTCCTGCAGACCAATCGCCCGGTCACGCAGTCGGACGAGTACCATCAGGGCCATTGGGACCTCGGCACGACCTTCGACTTCAAGTTCGGTCTGCTGCAGCCCGGGGCGACGCGGACGTTCTATACCTACTACGGCGTGGGGGGAACCGAGGCGATTGCCCTGGATGCGCTCGGGGCGGCCAAGGTCGAGGCCTACTCATTCGCGCAGTCCAGCGCGGTGCCGGAGCCGCAGATCAAGGATCACATGACCTTCGTGTTCGCCTTCCGCGACATCGAGGGGTCACCGCTCCTGCCTGACAAGTCTCCTGTCATCACGCATGCGGTGAGTGGTGGATCGTTCAATCCGTCCACGAACTGGTACACGGGATCGCCGGTCGTGAACTTCTCGGTGAGCCAGGGCCTCGGCTCCGGTATCGCGGGATCGACGGGCTGCTCGGCGGTCACGCAGTCGACCAACACGGCCGGCTCCACGTACATCTGCACAGCAACGAATGCCGACGGCTTTACCACGGCCGACACGGTCCGCATTCGTCGCGATGACACGGTGC
>JBBSVF010000190.1:0-6078 GCA_038233745.1 Gemmatimonadales bacterium | reverse complement strand
TCCTGCGCGCGCACGATGGCGCCGCCATTCACGTACTTGGCGGTGACGCCGAGTGCGAGATGCTCGCCCAACATGCTGAGCGGATTGAAGGGCAGCGGCATGGCGTAGCTGAGCGCGCCGGTGACGAAAGACGAGCCCGACGCCGACGAGCCGGCGAACTGGAAATCCTTTGCCGTGCCGGTGCGACCCGCGTTGCCGAACAGGATGGCTTCCGAGGCGTCCTGATTCAGGTTCGCGATGCCAGCGGCGGAGGTCCCGATCTGAAAGCCGACGGATCCGACGTTGAGCGCGAGGAGGGACACACCACCATCAGCACGACCGCGCTCGCGACCGGTGCCGATCTTCTGGAGCCAGGACTCCTTCACTGCGGTGGGGATCAACTGCCCGCTATAGCCGTTGATATCACCGAGGCTCACCGGATCCAGCCCGGTGACGGCGCCTGTGCTGAGCAGGTTGAGCGAGAAGAACGGGCGGTCAGGCATGGCCAGGGCCGCGGGGTTCCAAGCCACGGCGTCGTAGCCATTGGCAGCCGCCGTGTAGTTGTTCGCCATGCCGAAGGCGCGAGCGCTGGCGCTGGGGAGCTGCGCCTGCAGCGAGATGGCCGAGCTGGCGAGAAGACCCGCCGCGAGAATTCCGTGGAAGCGATTCATGAGTCAGCCCCCCAGTTCGAGGGAGAGATCGAAGCGGCTGGTCAACACGACCGCCTGCCGGGGCGAGACTGCTACTGCGCCGGAGGTCGAGCTCACCGGACCGGAGAATGTGAGCGTCACCACGCGTCCGAGCAGCGAACGGATCTCGGACTGGCTGAAGTCGATTTTCGGGGAGGTGGTCCCGATGCCGAGTGGGACCGACTTCACGATGGAAGGTCCTCCGGCGGGTGTGAGCGTGACGGAGAGGGTGCCCGAGACCGTGAAGGGATTCACGACGGTGAGCAGCAGTGAGCCGCCGAGCACGCGATCAGAGACGCCCTGATCCACGCCGGCAAGATCGATGGTGGACGTGGAATTCACCGTACGGTTCACGACGCTCACGTTCGCACTGGCCACCTTGAGGTTGGTTGGCGTGGCAACCACGTTCAGCGTGCGCGAGGCGATCATGTTCACCGGATCGCCGAGGGGGGAGAAGAGCTGCAGGGTCACGACGAGGGGCGAGCTGCCCGAAATGGGGCCGGCCAGCGGAATGGGGCGGACGACACTGCCGCCATTGGCGGCGAGCGACGTCGTGGCGCCATTGATGGAATCGCGGCCTACCACGGACGCACCGTTGGTCACGGTATAGATCCCGTAGCCTCGTGCGGTTGCGCTCGGCCGAAGCGGATCGAAGTTGTAGTTGCTCGTCGTGGTCACGTTCAGCGTTCCACCCGTGAGAGTCGCGCTGGACACGCCGGACGGAAGGCTCGTCGTGGCGCTGGCATTCGCGGTGAACTGCGGCTTCGGAATGGTGGTGCCATCGCCGGCGAGGCAGGCGGCGCAGTCCTGTCCGAGGGTGCGGGTGACGGTGGCGCCGGCGGCGGTGATCGCGAAGCCGCTGCTGTCGGCGAGGATGCTGACGCCGGACGGAAGCAGGTCGCTTACGGCGATGCGGCTGCCCTGGGAGGGCACCACCCATCGCGTGTCGATGATTGGAGAGGATGTCGGGATGTCGCACGCAGCCAGCAACGCCAGAGCGGCGCTGGCGAGCACGGCGACGCCGACGGTGCCACCGCGACGTCGCGGGACAGAGAGGGTCGGGATCATGATGTGGGGATAGGGTAGAAGGCGGGAGGAACCCCCCAATGATGTGACAGCAATCCGTCTCACGCAAGAGTCCGCTGCATCGCAGCTGCGTGAGCAATTACCTTGCACTCGCGCCCGGACATTCCGATCCGGTGACCCAGGACCCTCGCCTGCCGCCATGTCCCGCGCCGAAATCACAACGCCCGAGGCCCTTCCGGACGAGTCGCTCGTGGAGCTTTCGCTCCGCCCGCAGCGCCTCGAGGAGTTCATCGGACAACAGAAGGTCAAGGAGAACCTGCGTCTCGCGATCGACGCGGCCCTGGGCCGGGGCGAGCCGATGGACCACGCGATCTTCTACGGCCCGCCAGGACTGGGCAAGACGACGCTGGCCGAGCTGATCGCGCGCGAACTGCGGGTGAACATCCGGACCACCTCGGGCCCTGCGCTGGAGAAGCCGGGAGATCTGGTGGGCACACTGACGAATCTCCGCGCGGGCGACATTCTCTTCATCGACGAGATTCACCGCTTGCGCCCGGTCATCGAGGAGTTCCTGTATCCGGCGATGGAGGACTATCGCATCGACATCAGGCTCAGCGAGGGCCCGAAGGCACAGACGATCACCATGCCGATCGAGCGCTTCACCCTCATTGGCGCCACGACGCGATTCGGGATGCTCACGCCCCCAATGCGCGCGCGCTTCGGCATCGAGCAGCGGCTGAACTTCTACGATGCGAACGATCTGGAGTTGATCGTGATGCGCACAGGCGAGGTGATGAAGGTGCAGGTGGATCCGGCCGGCGCCCGCGAGATTGCCCGCCGGTCACGCGGCACGCCGCGAGTGGCCAACCGCCTGCTCAAGCGCGTGCGGGATTACGCGCAGGTGCGCGCCGACGGCGTGATCACAGAGGAAGTGGCGCGGGCGGCGCTGCTGATGCTCGACGTCGACCAGTTCGGCCTCGACGACATGGACGGCCGTATCCTGCGCACCATCATCGAGAAGTTCGATGGCGGGCCGGTGGGAGTGGCCACGCTGGGCGCGGCCATCGGTGAAGACGCGAGCACGATCGAGGAAGTCTACGAACCGTTCCTGGTGCAGCAGGGTTTTCTGCAGCGCACCTCGCGTGGGCGCGTGGCGACGCCGCAGGCATACCGCCACTTCGGCTTCACGCTGCCAGCGGAGTCGCCCTCGCAGTCGACGCTCTTCTAGCGTCATGCACGGCGAGCGCACGTCGGATTACGAGTTCGACCTGCCGGGTGAGCTCATCGCGCAGGCTCCCCTGCCACAGCGCGACGCGAGTCGCCTGATGGTCGTGGACCGCGCGAAGGGAACGATCTCGCACCGGCACATGACCGATCTGCCGGAGCTGATGCGCGCTGGCGATCTGCTCGTCACCAACCGCTCGCGGGTGGTCCGTGCGAGGCTCCTGGGACGCCGCGTGGGCTCGGGTGCACCTGCCGAAGTATTCCTGCTCACCCCACTCGGCGACGACCGCTTCGAAGCGATGGTGTCTCCCGGTGGCAAGTTGAAACCGGGGCGCGTTGTGGAGTTCGCGCCCGGATTCACTGCAGAGATCGAGCGCGTGACGGAGCGCCGAACGCGCATCGTGCAACTGCGCGCCTCCGAGCCCGTAGAGGATGCCATCGAGCGGGTGGGGCACATCCCCCTTCCCCCATACATCGAACGCGCTGACGGCGACGAGGATGCGGAGCGCTATCAGACGATCTATGCGAAGGAGCGAGGCTCGGTGGCGGCGCCTACGGCAGGGCTGCACTTCACGAACGCGCTGCTGGCGAAGGTCGAGGCATGTGGTGTGGCACGGGCCGAGGTGATTCTCCACGTGGGGATCGGCACCTTCCGCCCCGTCGAGGCTGACGATCCCGCCGGGCATGTGATGCACGAGGAACAGTTCAGTATTCCACGTGCCGCCGCCGCGGCATGGACTGAGGCACGAGCACGGGGAGGCCGGGTGTGGGCTGTGGGCACCACGACGGTGCGCACCCTGGAGAGCAGCCTGCGGGAACACGGCATCGTGCAGGCGGGCGACGGAGCGACGTCAATCTTCATTCGGCCGCCCTCCATGATCACTGCCGCGGATGCGATCATCACCAACTTTCACCTGCCGCGCTCCACGCTCATGATGCTGGTGGCGGCAGCGGCGGGCTACGATCTCACAATGCGGGCCTATCGGGAGGCGGTGGCCGAGCGCTATCGGTTCTTCTCGTACGGCGACGCCATGGCGATCGTGTAGTCGCCGTCTCCTCACTACCCTCCCGAGTTCGTGAGCTTCGAATTCTCGCTTGACGCAGAATGCGGCAGCGCCCGCGCCGGCCGATTCACCACGCCGCATGGCGTCGTGCATTCTCCGGCGTTCATGGCGGTGGGGACACTCGCCACCGTGAAGGCGCTCGACCCCGACGACCTGCGGGCGATGGATGCGCAGATGATCCTGTCCAACGCGTATCACCTGCACCTGCGGCCCGGCGACGAACTGGTGCGAGAGCTTGGCGGACTCCACGAATTCATGGGCTGGGACGGTCCGATCCTCACCGACTCCGGTGGGTTTCAGGTGTTCTCACTCGCGGGGCTGCGCACCATCGACGAGGATGGCGTGGACTTTCGCAGTCACATCGATGGCTCCTCGCGCCGATTCACCGCGGAAGCGGTCATGCGCATCGAACGGAACCTCGGCGCCGATGTGATCATGCAGTTCGACCATGTGGTTCCGGGGCAGAGCGAACATGCGCTGGCGCAAGAGGCGAGCGAGCGGAGTCTGCGATGGCTGGAGCGGTGTCGGACGGAGTTCGCGCGGCTCAATCGGGTTGATCCCATCCCCGGCCGGAGCGCTCAGGCGCTCTTCCCGATCGTGCAGGGCGGCATCCATGCCGATCTGCGACGCGAGGCGGCGCAGGCCATCCGCGACATGGGAGACTGGGCAGGTTATGGCATCGGCGGGCTCTCTGTGGGGGAGGCGAAGTCCGACATGTACCGCATCCTCGAAGAGGTGCATGATGTAATTCCGGGGGATCGTCCGCGCTATCTGATGGGCGTGGGCTTTCCCGAGGATCTGGTGGAAGGGGTGCGGCGCGGTGTCGACCTGTTCGACTGTGTGGCACCCACCCGCATGGGACGGAACGGCGCGGTGTTCACCCGCGATGGCCGGTTGAACATCAAGCGCGCGGAGTTCCGGACGGACCGTCGCCCGCTCGATCCCGAGTGCGAGTGCGCGGCATGCTCGCGCTTCACACGTGCCTACATCCGCCACCTGTATCAGGCTGATGAGATCCTCGGACTGCGCCTGCTGTCCCTGCACAATGTACATTTCCTCGTGCTGCTGATGCGGGAGGCGCGAGAGGCGCTCCTCACGGGCAGCTTCGACGCGTGGAGTGAATCCTGGCTCCGGCGCTACCACTCCCGTATCACTCCAGCGGCCACATGATCTCTCACTCCCTGCTCCCTGCGCTCCTCGTCCTGCAGATGGGCCTTGGCGGGCTCAAAGGCATGAGTCCCTTCCTGCTGCAGATGGTGGCGATTTTCGCGATCTTCTACTTCCTGCTGATTCGCCCGCAACAGAAGCAGAAGAAGCAGCACGAGACGGCGCTGCGGGCGCTGAAGCGGGGCGACCAGGTTGTGACCGCAGGCGGCATCGTGGGCGAGGTGGTGCATGTGAAGGACGCGATCGCGGAGGATGGTGCAGCGGTGCGCCCCATGGAGGACCAGATCACGATCCGGTCGGCGGAATCCCGCCTGATCGTCGAGCGCGGACGCATTGCGCGGATCATCGGCGTGAGCACGAGTGCTGCCGCAATGAAGGAGTGACGGAGCGGTCGTGAGCATTCTGGACATCCGCACACTCGGCGATCCCATCCTGCGACAGCCGACACGACCGGTCACGGCATTCGGCGACGAGTTTCAGGGGTTCATCGACGACATGTTCGAGACGATGTATCACGCCCGCGGGATCGGACTTGCCGCACCGCAGGTTGGCCGCGCGGATCGAGTCGCTATCGTGGATGTCGACGACGATGTGATCGTGCTGGTGAATCCGGAGATTGTCCAGGCTGCATCGCGCAAGGAGAAGGGCGAGGAGGGCTGCCTCTCCATTCCCGACATCTACGCCGATGTCGAGCGGCCGCGGTCGGTGAGCGTGCGCGCGCTCGACCGGCATGGTGTGGAGTTCGAGCGCTCTGTCGAGGGCCTGCTCAGCCGCTGCGTCCAGCACGAGATCGATCATCTGGACGGCCGGCTGTTCCTGGACTACCTCAGCGTGCTCAAGCGAACAGCGGCGCTGGCCAAGTGGAAGCTGCTGGTGAGCGACTACCCCGGAAACCTGCGCCGCGTGGCGCTCGAGACTCCTGAGGATCG